>JBEBAJ010000053.1:0-12142 GCA_041158965.1 Pseudomonadota bacterium
CTTGCGCGGACCGCCCCAAATGCCGATGATGAGGTACATCGGGATCAGGGTGGCCTCGAAGAACACATAAAACAGCATGGCGTCGACGGCGCTGAACACGCCGATCATGAGGCCTGAGAGGATCAAAAACGCCCCCATATACTGATTGACGCGCTCGGTGATGACCTCCCAGCCCGCGATCACGACGATCACGGTCATGAACGCCGTCAGCAGCACGAACCACAGGGAAATGCCGTCCACACCCAGGTGGTAATTGACGTTGAAGCGTTCAATCCAGGACAGGTTTTCGACAAACTGCAGCTCTGCGGTGCCCAGCTGGAAGCCCCCATACAGAGGCAATGTCACCAACAGGCTGACCAGACTGCCCAACAAGGCGAACCAGCGCACCGTCTTGGCCTGGTCATCCCGCCCCAGGCCTAACAACAAGACACCAAAGGCGATCGGTGTCCAAATGGCAAGGCTTAACAATCCCATGTGTTTTCTCTCTGTGTCAGGGGTTGAGCCAAACGAACCAGGTCATCAGCAAGAAGACACCCAGAATCATCAGCAAGGCATAGTGATACAAGTAACCCGATTGCAGCTGCCGGGCGACCCCGGAAATCTTGGCCACCAGGCGCCAAGACCCGTTGACCACCGCACCATCGATGATGGCCATGTCGCCGCCCTTCCAAAGCCCCAGCCCCAAACCACGGGCCAGACGGGCGAGGATGTTTTCATTGATCCAGTCCATGTAGTACTTGTTTTCCAGCAGGATCACGATGGGGCGCAAGGCGCGGCCTATGGCGGCGGGCACTGAGGGCTGAATGAGATACATGTACCAGGAAACCACCACGCCGCCCAGCGCCAGCCAGAACGGCAGGGTCGAGAAGGCATGCATGGCCATGGCCACAGGGCCATGGAACATGTGCGCCAGCTCGTGCATGGCGTGGTGGCGCTCGCTATCGACAAAGATGGCGTCGTGGAAAAACTCGCCAAACAGCATCGGGTCTATGGTGTAGAAACCGATCAGCACTGAGGGGATGGCCAGCAAAACCAGCGGCAGGGTCACCACCCAGGGCGATTCGTGGGGCTTGGCATCATGGCCATGTCCATGGCCGTGGTCATCGTGGTGGTGGTGGTCGTGGTGCGCATCCGGGTTCTGGTCATAGCGCTCTTTGCCATGGAAGACCAGGAAATACATGCGGAAGGAGTAGAAGGCCGTGATGAAGACCCCCGCCAGTACGGCGAAATGGGCAAACTGCGCCCCGGGCAAATGGCTCTCGGCCACGGCCTCGATGATGCTGTCCTTGGAGTAAAAGCCCGAGAAAAACGGCGTGCCGATCAGGGCCAGCGAGCCCAGCAAGGAAGTCAGCCAGGTGATGGGCATGTACTTGCGCACGGCACCCATGTAGCGGATGTCCTGATTGTGGTGCATGCCGATGATGACCGAGCCCGCCCCCAGGAACAACAAGGCCTTGAAGAAGGCATGGGTCATGAGGTGAAACACCGCCACCGAATAAGCCGATGCACCCAGCGCCACCGTCATGTAACCCAGTTGCGACAAGGTGGAATAGGCCACCACGCGCTTGATGTCGTTTTGAATGATGCCCATGAAGCCCATGAAGAGGGCGGTGATGGCCCCGATCACCAGCACCACATTGAGTGCGGTGTCGGACAGTTCATACAGCGGCGACATGCGCGCCACCATGAAAATGCCCGCCGTCACCATGGTGGCTGCGTGGATCAGGGCAGAGATCGGGGTCGGGCCTTCCATGGAGTCAGGCAGCCAGACATGCAAGGGGAACTGGGCGCTCTTGCCCATGGCGCCGACAAAGAGACACAGGCAAATCACCGTCACCAACATCCAGTCCTGGCCAGGGAAGGTGATGAGAGCCAGCTCGGGGGTTTTGCTGAACAACTCTGTGTAGTTGAGCGTCCCGGCGTAAGCCGCGATCAGGCCGATGCCCAGGATGAAGCCGAAGTCGCCCACCCGGTTGACCAGAAACGCCTTCATATTGGCAAAGACGGCGCTGGGTTTGTTGAACCAAAAGCCGATCAGCAGGTAAGACACCAACCCCACCGCTTCCCAGCCAAAGAACAGTTGCAGCAAGTTGTTGCTCATGACCAGCATCAGCATCGAGAAAGTGAACAGCGAAATGTAGGCAAAGAACCGGTTGTAGCCCTCGTCTTCTTCCATATAGCCGATGGTGTAGATGTGCACCATCAGTGAGACAAAGGTGACCACGCACATCATCATGGCCGTCAGCCCGTCGACCATGAAGCCGATCTCCATCTTCAGGCCGCCGACCACCATCCAGGTGTAGAGGGTTTCATTGAAGCGCGCCCCTTCAAAGGCCACGCTGTACAAAGTGAGGGCGGAGATGACAAAGGCCACCAGCACGCCCAGGATGGTCATGCTGTGGCACAGGGCACGGCCCAACCGATTGCCACCCAGGCGGGTGCCGAAAACGCCGGCCAGCGCCGACCCCAGCAAAGGGGCCAGCGGCACGGCCAGCAGGGTGGAAGCTTGGAGAGTTTGGCTCATGTCGCGATTCGCCTTTAGCCCTTGAGGGAATTGAGTTCATCCACGTTGATGCTGGAGCGATTGCGAAACAGCAAGACCAGGATGGCCAGACCTATGGCCGACTCGGCGGCTGCCACGGTCAGGATGAAGAACACAAAGACCTGCCCCGCCATGTCGCCCAAATAATGAGAGAAGGCAATGAAGTTCATGTTGACGGCCAGCAGCATCAGCTCGATGGCCATCAGCAGCACGATCAGGTTTTTGCGGTTGAGAAAAATGCCGGTGACCGAGAGCGCAAACAAAATCGCGCCCAGAGTCAGGTAGTGGCCCAAGGTGACGGTCATGGCTGATCTCCTTGTGTCGGCGGGGCCGGGCGCACCGGCTCGATCTTGACCAACTCGACGCGGTCACGGGCACGCACACGCACCTGTTGCGAGGGGTCTTGGTATTTGCTGTCTTTGCGCTGGCGCAGGGTCAGGGCGATGGCGGCGATCATGGCCACCAGCAAGATGACCGCTGCCACTTCCACCGGATACAGGTATTCGGTGTAGAGCAACTGCCCCAACGCCTGGGTATTGGGCAGCTCGCCCACCGGCGGGGCTTCAGCGACACGGAAGCCGCCCATCAACACCGCCGCCAGCTCAAGAGCCACCACGGCGCCCAGCGTGGCCGCCAGCGGGAAGTGGCGCCAAAAGCCTTGTCGCATGGTGTCGAGGTTGATGTCCAGCATCATGACCACGAAGAGGAACAAGACCATCACCGCGCCGACGTACACCAGCACCAGGGTGATCGACAAAAACTCGGCCTTGAGCAACATCCAGATGCCCGAGGCCTGAAAAAACGCCAGCACCAGATACAAGGCGGCATGCACCGGGTTGCGGGCCGTGATGACCCGGAATGCCGCAAACAGCAGCACCGCCGAGAACACGTAAAAAAATGCGGATTGAATGTCCATATCGGTTCTCAGCGGTATTTGGCGTCAGCCGCCTTGTTGGCGGCGATCTGCGGCTCGTAGCGGTCACCCACGGCCAACAGCATCTCTTTGGTGAAATACAGGTCGCCGCGCTTTTCGCCGTGGTATTCAAAAATATGGGTCTCGACGATCGAGTCGACCGGGCAGCTCTCTTCACAAAAGCCGCAAAAAATGCATTTGGTCAGGTCGATGTCGTAGCGGGTGGTGCGGCGCGTGCCGTCGGCACGCACATCGGACTCGATGGTGATGGCCATGGCCGGGCAAACGGCCTCACAAAGTTTGCAGGCAATGCAGCGCTCTTCGCCGTTTTCGTAGCGGCGCAAGGCATGCAGGCCGCGAAAACGCGGGCTGGCCGGTGTTTTTTCCTCGGGAAACTGGATCGTGATCTTGCGCGAGAACATGTACTTGCCGGTCAGCATCATGCCTTTGAACAATTCTGTCAGCATGAAGCTGGACAGAAAATCACGCCAGGAGAACGGTGCCGTGGGGGTCATCGTGGTCATGGGGTTGCTCCGATTCATTTCCAGATGTTGTAGGACGACTGCATCCACAAGCCAACCACCACCAGCCAGACCAGGGTGACGGGGATGAAGATCTTCCAGCCCAGACGCATGATCTGGTCATAGCGGTAACGCGGGAAAGTGGCACGCACCCACAGGAACATGGTCACCACCACAAAGGTTTTCAGGCCCAGCCAGATCCAGCCCGGGATGGCGTTGAAAAGCTCGCTTTGAATGGGGGGCAACCAGCCGCCCAGGAACATGATGACGGCCAGCACGGAGACCAGGATCATGTTGGCGTATTCGGCCAGGAAGAACATGGCAAACGCCATGCCCGAGTACTCGATCATGTGGCCAGCCACAATTTCAGACTCACCTTCCACCACGTCGAAGGGGTGGCGGTTGGTCTCGGCCAGGCCGGAGATGAAATACACCAGAAAAATCGGCAACAGCGGCAACCAGTTCCACGACAGGAAGCCCAGGCCTTGATCGGCCATCTCACCGCGTGACTGCCCCATGACGATGTCGGTCATGTTCATGCTGCCGGTCACCATCAATACGATGACCAAACAAAAACCCATGGCGATTTCGTAGCTGACCATTTGCGCCGAAGCGCGCATGGCCCCCAGGAAAGCGTATTTGGAGTTCGATGCCCAGCCGGCGATGATCACGCCATAGACTTCCAGCGACGTGATGGCCATGAGGAACAGCAGGCCGGCGTTGACATTGGCCAGAGCCACCTCGGGGCCAAACGGCACCACCGCCCAGGCCGCCAGGGCCGGCATGATGGTCATGATCGGCCCGAGTATGAACAAGCCGGTGTGGGCTCGGGTCGGGACGATGATTTCCTTGGTCAGGAGTTTGAGCGCATCGGCAATGGGCTGCAACAGGCCGCCCGGGCCGGTTCGGTTGGGGCCCAATCGCACCTGGGTGAAACCGATGGCCTTGCGCTCCCACAGGGTCAGGTAAGCGACGCAACCCATCAGGGGCAACAAGAGGGCGACGATTTTGAGCAGATTCCAGAGCACGGGCCAGGCCATGCTGCCCCACCAACTGGCGTCGAGCAAGCCGAATCCGATTTGATAAATGGTGTCAACCATGGTCAAGCTCCTCGGGCGTCAGCCGTCAGCTGCAAAGAGGGCGCGCGGCGCACGATGCCATCGAGCTGATAGATGGAAGCCACGGCGGGCACGTGCTCGACCCGGGCGGTATCGATTTGCGCCTGAGTGGCGTTGGAGAGGCGGGCCGGTATGTCGGCGGGCAAGGCGGCCTTGCGCACGTCTTCGATGGTCTCGAACTCAAAACCGCCCAGGCCCATCATGCTGCCCAGCACGCGCAACACTTTCCAGCCAGGACGGGTTTCGCCCAGGGGCCGCACCACGCCGTGAAAACTCTGAGCCCGGCCTTCGGTATTGACGAAAGTACCAGCGGTTTCGGTGAAGGGGGCGATGGGCAAGAGCACATCGGCGATGTCCAAATTGGCCTGGAAGGGGTTCAGGCTGACCACCAACTCGGCTTGCGACAAGGCTTGTGCCGCCCGATCGCCACCGGCCATGTCGTAGGCCGGCTCTGTGCCCAGCAAGATCACCGCTTTGAGGCCACCCTGGGCCATCTGCGCGGCATGGCGTCCGCCGGGGCCGGGCAAAGCCCCGACCAACTGGGCGCCCACGGTGTTGGCCGCTTCGCCCAAAAAGCCAAAGGTCGCACCGGTCTGAGCGGCGATGAATTGCGCCAGCGCCAAAAGACTGCTGGCGCGGGCATGGTGGGCGGCAGCGTTGCCCAGCAATATCGCCTTGCGCTCACCCGAGAGCAACATTTGGGCGATGGCCTGAGCCGGTGCCGACTGTGCGTCACCCGTGGCCGGCGCACTGACCCCCTTGGCGGCGGCCACGGCAGCCGCCACATCGGCCAGCGCCTGCACCCAGCTGCTCGCTGGGGCCAGCAGGCTTTGCGCGGGCATGGCCCAGTCTTGTTCGCGCTCTTGCAGGCGCCACACCCGCGCCCCTTTGCGCACCGCTTGGCGCACGCGTTGAGCGATCAGGGGGTGGTCTTTGCGCAGGTTGGAACCCACCACCAGCGCCGACTGCAGGTTGGAGAGCTCGGCCAGCGAGGTGCCCAGCCAGCGAACCTGACCGTCGTGCTGAAAGTCGGCCGCACGCAGGCGGCTGTCTATGCTTTGCGAGCCCAGCCCGCGGGTGAGCTGCGCGGCCAGATAAAGCTCTTCTGCGGTGCTGTGCGGGCTGGCCAGCGTGCCCAGGGCAGCCGCCCCATGCTGCTCGCGCACCTGGCGCAAACCGTTGGCGACATATTCGAGGGCGGTCTGCCAGTCGGTGGCTTGCCACTGACCGCCTTGCTTGATCATGGGTTGGGTCAGGCGTTGTTCGGTGTTGAGGGCCTCGTAGCTGAAGCGGTCGCGGTCGGCGATCCAGCACTCGTTCACGGCCTCGTTTTCCAGCGGCACCACGCGCATGACCTGGTGGTTTTTGACCTGCACGATCAGGTTGGCCCCGGTGCTGTCGTGCGGGCTGACCGATTTGCGACGCGAGAGCTCCCAAGTGCGGGCGCTGTAACGGAAGGGCTTTGAAGTGAGGGCACCGACCGGGCAGACATCGATCATGTTGCCAGACAGTTCAGAGTCAACGCTTTGACCGACAAAAGACTCGATCTCGGAGTGTTCGCCCCGGTTCGACATGCCCAGCTCCATGACCCCGGCCACTTCCTGGCCAAAGCGCACACAGCGGGTGCAATGGATGCAGCGGCTCATCTCCTCCATGCTGATCAGCGGTCCCACGTCTTTGTGGAACACCACCCGCTTTTCTTCTTCGTAGCGAGAGTTGCTGCCGCCGTAGCCCACGGCCAAGTCCTGCAACTGGCACTCGCCGCCCTGGTCGCAAATGGGGCAGTCGAGCGGATGGTTGATGAGCAAAAACTCCATCACCGACTTTTGCGCCTGGATGGCCTTGTCGGATTTGGTGCGCACGATCATGCCTTGCGTCACGGGCGTGGCGCAGGCCGGCATGGGCTTGGGGGCCTTCTCCACATCGACCAGACACATTCGGCAATTGGCGGCGATAGAGAGTTTTTTGTGATAACAAAAATGCGGAATATAGGTGCCCGCGCGCTCGGCCGCATGCATGACCATGCTGCCCTCGGGAACCTCCACCTTTTTGCCGTCGAGTTCAATTTCAACCATGGGTATCACCTGTCAGACATACGCGCCGACCATGCAGGTCTTGTGCGTGATGTGGTGTTCAAATTCATGCCGGAAGTGCTTGAGCATGCCGCGCACCGGCATGGCGGCGGCATCTCCCAAGGCGCAAATGGTGCGACCCATGATGTTGCCGGCCACGCTGTCGAGCATGTCGAGGTCACTGGGGCGGCCCTGGCCGTTTTCAATTCTGTCCACCATGCGCCACAGCCAGCCCGTGCCTTCGCGGCAAGGGGTGCATTGGCCGCAAGACTCATGCTGGTAGAAGTAGGACAGGCGTTGCAGGCTCTTGACCATGCAACGGGTCTCGTCCATGACGATCACCGCACCCGAGCCCAGCATAGAGCCGCCTTCTTTGGCGATGCTGTCGTAATCCATGGTCAGGCTCATCATCAGTTCGGCTGGAATGACCGGTGAGGAAGACCCGCCGGGGATCACCGCCTTGAGGGACCTCCCACCACGCACGCCGCCAGCGAGTTCGAGCAATTTGGCAAACGGCGTGCCCATGGGAATTTCGTAATTGCCGGGTCGCTCGACGTCGCCGCTGATGGAGAAGATCTTGGTGCCACCGTTGTTGGGCTTGCCGCACTCTAAGTAGGCCTGCCCGCCATGGCGGATGATCCAGGGCACGGCAGCGAAGGTCTCGGTGTTGTTGATGGTGGTGGGCTTGCCATAAAGGCCAAAGCTGGCCGGGAATGGTGGCTTGAAGCGCGGCTGACCCTTCTTGCCTTCCAAAGATTCGAGCAAGCCGGTTTCTTCACCGCAGATGTAGGCGCCAAAACCGTGGGCGGCGTGCAATTGGAAGCTGAAAGAGCTGCCCATGATGCGCTCGCCCAAGTACCCGGCGGCACGGGCTTCCTCGAGGGCAGCCTCGAAGCGCTCGTAAGACTGAAAGATTTCGCCGTGGATGTAGTTGTAGCCCACCCCGATGCCCATGGCATAGGCGGCAATGGCCATGCCCTCGATCACGATGTGGGGGTTGTGTTGCAGGATGTCGCGGTCTTTGCAGGTGCCCGGCTCGCCCTCGTCAGAGTTGCACACCAGATACTTCTGGCCCGGGAACTGGCGCGGCATGAAGCTCCACTTCAGCCCGGTGGGAAAGCCCGCACCGCCACGGCCACGCAGGCCAGATTCTTTGACCACCGCGATGACTTCGTCAGGCGTCATCGGGGTGCCGCTGTCAACGCCCAGCACCCGACGCAAAGCCTGGTAACCGCCCCGTGCCTCATAGTCTTTCAGAGACCAGTTGGCCCCGTTGAGCCCGGCGTAAATCTGCGGGTTGATGTGACGACCGTGGAAACAGCTCTCCAGGCCCTTGGCCTGGAACTGGGTCAGAAAAGCGTCGATGTTCATGACTGGGCCCCTTGGCGCAAACCGTCGATCAGTTGGTCTAGTTTGTCGTCGCTCATGAAACTGCACATGTGGCGGTCGTTGACCAGCAACACCGGTGCGTCGGCACACGCGCCCATGCACTCGCCGGGCTGCACGGTGAAGACCCCATCGGCAGAGGTACCACCCACTTCTACGCCCAGGCGTTGGCACAGGTGCTGCAAAGCCCCCGCACCGTTGCGCAATTGGCAGGGCAAATTGGTGCAGACATTGATCTTGAACTTGCCCACCGGCTGCTGGTTGTACATGTTGTAGAAGGTGGTCACCTCGTGCACCGCCATCGGGGCCATGCCAAGATGTTGGGCCACCGCCAGCTCGGCCTCGGGGCTGACCCAGCCCTGCTCTTGCTGCACAATGGACAGACAGGCCATGACAGCCGATTGTTTTTGGTCGACCGGATACTTGGCGACTTCGCGGTCAAACCGCGCCAGCGTTTGGGCCGACAGTTGCAGCGGCTGAATGTTTTGGGTGCTCATCATCGGTCAATTTCCCCGAACACGATGTCCATGGTGCCGATCACGGCCACGGTGTCGGCAATCATGTGGCCTCGGGCCATTTCGTCCATGGCGGCCAGGTGGGCAAACCCCGGCGCGCGAATCTTCAGCCGGTAAGGCTTGTTGGCCCCATCGCTGACCAAATAAATGCCGAACTCACCCTTAGGGTGCTCGACAGCGGCGTAAGCCTCGCCCTCGGGCACACGGAAGCCCTCGGTGAACAGTTTGAAGTGGTGGATCAGCTCTTCCATGCTGGACTTCATGTCCTGGCGCGAGGGCGGGGCCACTTTGTGGTTGTCGGTGATGACCGGGCCCGGGTTGGCGCGCAACCATTGCACGCATTGCTGGATGATGCGATTGGATTGGCGCAACTCTTCCACACGAACCAGATAGCGGTCGTAGCAGTCGCCGGTTTTGCCGATGGGCACGTCGAAGTCGAGCTGGTCGTACACATCGTAGGGCTGGTGCTTGCGCAAGTCCCAGGCGATGCCCGAGCCGCGCAACATGGCACCCGTGAAGCCCAGCGACTTGGCCCTCTCAGGGCTGACCACGCCGATGCCGACGGTGCGCTGCTTCCAAATGCGGTTGTCGGTGAGCAGGGTTTCGTACTCGTCAACCAGCTTGGGGAAACGGCGCGTGAAATCTTCGATGAAATCGAGCAGCGAGCCTTGGCGATTTTCGTTGAGCTTGGCGATGGCGCGGGCGTTCTTGATCTTGCTGACCTGATACTGCGGCATGCTATCGGGCAGGTCGCGATAAACACCGCCCGGCCGGATGTAGGCGGCGTGCATGCGCGCCCCAGAGACCGCCTCGTACATGTCAAAGAGGTCTTCGCGCTCGCGGAAGCAATAGATGAGGATGTTCATCGCGCCGCAGTCAAAACCGTGGCAGCCCAACCAGAGCAAATGATTGAGCAAGCGGGTGATTTCGGCATACATCACACGAATGTATTGGGCCCGCAGCGGCACTTCAATGCCCATCATTTTTTCGATGGCCAGGCAATAAGCGTGCTCATTGCACATCATCGACACATAGTCGAGCCGGTCCATATAGGGCAGCGACTGGATGTAGGTTTTGGATTCCGCCAGCTTTTCGGTGGCGCGGTGCAACAAGCCGATGTGCGGGTCGGCACGCTGCACGACCTCGCCGTCGAGCTCTAGCACCAAGCGCAGCACGCCGTGGGCGGCCGGGTGTTGCGGGCCCAGGTTCAGGGTGTAATTCTTGATCTCTGCCATGGTGTGTTCTTTAGTGCATGCCGCCGTAACCATCCTCGCGGATGATGCGTGGTGTGATCTCGCGCGGCTCGATCGACACGGGCTGGTAGACGACGCGCTTTTGCTCAGGGTCGTAACGCATCTCGACATGGCCCGACACGGGGAAGTCTTTGCGGAAGGGGTGGCCGATGAAGCCGTAGTCGGTGAGCAGTCGGCGCAAATCCTCATGCCCCTCAAAAACGATGCCATAGAGGTCAAAGGCCTCGCGCTCGTACCAGTTGGCCGAGCTCCACACTTCGTTGATCGAGGCCACGATGGGCATTTCGTCGTGAGGCGCAAACACCCGCACCCGCAAGCGCCAGTTGTGCGTGAGTGAGAGCAGATGCGACACCACGGCAAAGCGCGGACCCTCGGCCAGGGGTGAATCGCCGTCGCGGTAAGCGCTGTAGTCCATGCCGCACAAGTCAAGCAGTTGCTCAAAAGACAAACGGGGGTGGTCGCGCAAGTCTTGCATGACCTGCAGGTAATGGGCAGCCGACACGGTGATCGTGGTCTCGCCCAAGGCATGGGTCAACTGGCGCACGCGCTCGCCCAGCACTTCGTGCAAGGCGGCGTGGAGTGTTTCTGCGGGGTGGGCCATGAGGGTCCTCAGCGGGCGATGGTGTTTTCTCGGCGAATCTTGGTTTGCAATTGCAAGATGCCGTACAAAAGGGCCTCGGCGGTTGGCGGGCAACCCGGGACATACACATCGACGGGCACGATGCGGTCGCAACCGCGCACCACCGAATAGCTGTAGTGGTAGTAACCACCGCCGTTGGCACAAGAACCCATCGAGAGCACCCAGCGCGGCTCGGACATCTGGTCATAGACCTTGCGCAAGGCGGGGGCCATTTTGTTGCACAGGGTGCCGGCCACGATCATCAGATCGGACTGACGCGGGCTGGGGCGAAACAACATGCCAAAACGGTCCATGTCATAGCGGGCCGCGCCCGCATGCATCATTTCGACCGCGCAACAGGCCAGGCCGAACGTCATCGGCCACAGCGAACCGGTTTTGGCCCAATTCACCACCGAGTCATAAGACGTGGTGATGAAGCCCTCTTTGAATACACCTTCAAGTGACATCGCTCACTCCACTGTTATTCCCAGTCAAGGGCACCTTTTTTCCACTCGTAGATGAAACCCACGACCAGAATGCCCAGAAAAACCATCATGGCCCAAAAGCCGGTGGGCCCGATCTCCTGCAAGGAGACGGCCCACGGAAACAGAAATGCAATTTCGAGATCGAAGAGAATGAATAAAATGGCGACCAGGTAATAGCGCACATCGAATTTGACCCGGGCGTCTTCAAACGCCTCAAAACCGCATTCGTAAGGGGAATTTTTTGCCTCGTCGGGGCGTTGCGGGCCCAACAAATAACCCAGCACCTGAGGCGCGACGCCGACACCCAGGCCGACCAAAATAAACAGAAGGATGGGTAGATAGGACTCTAGGGTCATGGCGATCAATGAATTGTGGTGAAAAACCGACCTGACGGCACAGGAATTGCCCCCAGCTACACCGGGGTTTCGGGTCGGTTTAAACCTGACAATTCTAGCAATAAAAAACCGCCAAACTGACTGGGTTATTACAGACGGCCATGCGGTTTGACACCCGCCACACACACTCTTGAATGTCAGAATAAAATGACAGTGCATTCGGCCACAATGAGGTACACCCCAAAGACAAGTGGTTCAATGGCTTCTGTGGATTCATACGCATGCAAACATCTGACGCAGCTGGACACGACTCGCACGGACTGAGTGCCGCGCAGTTGAACCAGCTGCGATCACGCTCTGCCTTGAGGGGGCTATGGGTGGTG
>JBEBAJ010000054.1:0-12102 GCA_041158965.1 Pseudomonadota bacterium
GTTCCCGCCAGCGTGCTCACCACCCACTGCGTCTGTGCCGCACTGCCACTGCCAGAACCGCTTCCCGATCCGCTCGCAGAACTGCTCGCAGAACCGCTGCTAGAACTAGACCCACTCCCCGAACCACCCCCCCCCGCCGCAGTATCACCACCGCCACCCCCACCGCCACAGGCGGCCAGTAGTGCGGCGGCATCCAGCGCCAATGCCGTCCCCATGAAATGTCGGCGCTTCAAGCCCAGTGGCTCGCCGGGGGGGGTTGAAAGCGCCGGGGTGATGCCGGGCTTGCCGATGTCATCGGCCATACTGTGTTTGCTTTTGCTTGCTTCGGGTTGGTGCTGGGTCATAAAGCCTCTCGGGTGTGGTCTCTGGTGAAGCACATACTTCAGGCGCTTGTTTGTTGTAATTGTATAGTGTTATTTAAACCATATTTGGTTGCATTTATTATTCATATTGATTCGGGCGCAATCACGGGCGTTGTTCATGGCGTGCCCCCCCATCCTGTGTGGACACCGAATCCAGCCCAGCCCATACATTCCCGCCATTGGGGTCAAAACCACGCCCCCGGCCTGACCTTGGCCAATAATCGGGGTCAGAACCCATTTGCACCAGACCATGGCTCGCCTTCCCCGCCTGACCGTCCCCGACTACCCGCACCACGTCATTCAGCGCGGCACCAACCGCCAGCGCATCGTGGTCGATGACCTCGACCGTCAAAAGCTCATCGACCTCTGGCAGCAGCACGCCGAAGCCTTCGGGGTGGCCATCCACGCCTACGTCATCATGGACAACCACTTCCATCTGCTGGCCACGCCCAAGGAAGCCAACAGCTTGCCGCAAATGATGCAGGCCGTTGGCCGCACCTATGTCCGGTACTTCAACCTCCGCCATGGCCGCACGGGTGCGCTGTGGGAAGGGCGCTATCGCAGCAATCTCATTGAAAGTGAGCGCTACCTTCTGGCCTGCATGATTTACATCGACCTCAACCCGGTGCGCGCTGGCATGGTGGCCGAGCCCAAAGATTACCGCTGGTCCAGCCACAGGCACCACATTGGGTTGGCCAGCGACAAACTGGTGAAGCAACATGCACTGTATTGGGAACTGGGCGATACCCCTTTTGGGCGTGAGGCCGCCTATGGCCGCATGGTCGAAGCCGGCTTGAACCCCAAAACCCGCGACGAGCTCACCCAGTCCGCGATGCGTGGCTGGGCGCTCGGGTCGCCTGTTTTTATGTCTAAAGTGCAAAAAAACACCCCCAGACGCGTTCACAAATCGCAAGCAGGGCGACCCGTCAGCAACCCGAGAAAGCGATCTGTCCCCAATTAAATCACTGTTGTAAAAAAACGACCATAAATTGGGGTCAGACCCCAATTATTTTTTTGGCAAGGTTGTTGCAGTGCGTTTATGATCGCTATCCCCCGTAAATACCCTAGGAGTGCGCCATGTCCACGGCTGCCGAAAAAGAATGGTTTGAACAATATGGTCTGTATGACCCCGCCAATGAGCACGATGCTTGCGGCGTGGGTTTTGTGGCGCACATCAAAGGCCTGAAAACACATGCCATCGTCACACAGGCGCTGAAGATCTTGGAAAACCTCGACCACCGGGGTGCGGTAGGCGCGGATGCGCTCATGGGTGACGGTGCCGGTATCCTCATCCAGTTGCCCGACGCGCTGTATCGCGAAGAGATGGCCAAGCAAGGGGTTCAATTGCCGCCCCAGGGCGAGTACGGCGTGGGCATGATTTTTCTGCCCAAAGAGCACGCCTCGCGCCTGGCCTGTGAGCAGGAAATGGAGCGCGCCATCCGTGCCGAAGGGCAGGTGTTGTTGGGTTGGAGAGATGTGCCCACCAACCGCGATATGCCCATGTCGCCCGCCGTGCGCGAAAAAGAGCCCATCATCCGCCAGGTGTTCATCGGTCGCGGCACCGATGTCATTGTGCAAGACGCACTCGAGCGCAAGCTGTATGTCATCCGCAAGACCGCCAGCGCCGCCATTCAACGACTGAAGCTGACGCACAGCAAAGAATACTACGTGCCCAGCATGTCCAGCCGCACGGTCATTTACAAGGGCCTGTTGCTGGCCGATCAGGTGGGCACTTATTACCATGACCTCACCGACGAGCGTTGCGTCTCGGCCCTGGGTCTGGTGCATCAGCGTTTTTCGACCAACACCTTCCCCGAGTGGCCGCTGGCTCACCCCTACCGTTATGTCGCCCACAATGGCGAGATCAATACGGTCAAAGGCAACTACAACTGGATGAAGGCCCGTGAAGGCGTGATGTCTTCCCCCGTTTTGGGCGAAGACCTGAAAAAGCTCTACCCCATCAGTTTCCCCGACCAGTCCGACACCGCCACCTTTGACAACTGTCTGGAACTGCTGACCATGGCGGGTTACCCCATCAGTCAGGCGGTGATGATGATGATCCCCGAGCCCTGGGAGCAGCACACCACCATGGACGAGCGTCGCAAGGCGTTTTACGAATACCACGCCGCCATGCTCGAACCCTGGGACGGCCCGGCCTCCATCGTCTTCACCGATGGCCGCCAGATCGGCGCCACACTCGACCGCAACGGTCTGCGCCCTTCGCGCTATTGCATCACCGATGACGACATGGTGATCATGGGCTCAGAGTCGGGCGTGCTGCCCGTGCCCGAGAGCAAAATCGTGCGCAAGTGGCGCCTGCAGCCCGGCAAGATGTTCCTCATCGACCTAGAGCAGGGCCGCATGATCGACGATGAGGAGTTGAAAGCCAGCCTCTCCAGCACCAAGCCCTACAAGCAGTGGATTGAAAACCTGCGCGTCAAGCTCGACGACATCGACACCACCCACGAAACCCCCGCACCCACCCAGGCCAGCCTGCTCGACCGCCAGCAAGCCTTCGGCTACACCCAGGAGGACATCAAATTCCTGATGGCCCCGATGGCCGCCAACGGCGAAGAGGGCATCGGCTCGATGGGCAACGACAGCCCGCTGGCCGTCTTGTCCGATAAAAACAAGCCGCTCTACAACTACTTCAAGCAGCTCTTTGCCCAGGTCACCAACCCGCCCATTGACCCCATCCGCGAAGCGATCGTGATGTCGCTGGTGTCGTTCATCGGCCCCAAGCCCAACTTGCTCGACATCAACCAGGTCAACCCGCCGATGCGCCTCGAAGTCAGCCAGCCCATCCTCGACTTCCAGGACATGGCCAAGCTGCGCGGCATTGCCGAGCGCACCCAGGGCAAATTCCGCAGCCATACGCTGGATATCACTTACCCCGTGAGCTGGGGACGTGAGGGCGTTGAAGCCAAACTGGCCTCGCTGTGTGCCGAAGCGGTCGATGCCATCAAGGGCGGCCACAACATCCTCATCATCAGCGACCGTGGCGTGAACGCCAGTCAGGTCGCCGTGCCCGCCCTGCTGGCCCTCTCCGCCATACACCAGCATCTGGTGCGTGAAGGTTTGCGCACCACCGCCGGTCTGGTGGTCGAGACCGCCACCGCCCGCGAAGTGCATCACTTCGGCGTGCTGGCCGGTTATGGGGCCGAAGCCGTGCACCCCTATCTGGCGATGGAAACCCTGCAATCCATCCACAAAGACTTGCCCGGTGATCTGTCGGCAGACAAGGCCATCTACAACTACATCAAGGCCATCGGCAAGGGTCTCTCCAAAATCATGTCCAAGATGGGCGTGAGCACCTATATGTCGTATTGCGGCGCGCAGTTGTTTGAAGCCATCGGCATCCACAAAGAGACCATCGACCAGTACTTCACCGGCACCGCCAGCCGCGTCGAGGGCATCGGTGTGTTTGAAATGGCCGAAGAAGCCTTGCGCATGCACAAAGCCGCCTTTGGCGACGACCCGGTGCTGGCCCATATGCTCGACACTGGTGGCGAATACGCCTGGCGCGCCCGCGGCGAAGAGCACATGTGGACGCCTGACGCCATTGCCAAGCTGCAGCACAGCACCCGCTCTGGCAACTTCAACACCTACAAAGAGTACGCGCAAATCATCAACGACCAGAACAAGCGGCACATGACGCTGCGCGGCCTGTTCGAGTTCAAGATCGATCCCGCCAAAGCCATTCCCCTCGATCAGGTGGAGCCGGCCAGCGAGATCGTCAAACGCTTTGCCACCGGCGCCATGTCGCTGGGCTCCATCTCTACCGAGGCCCATGCCACCCTGGCCATTGCCATGAACCGCATCGGCGGCAAGAGCAACACCGGTGAAGGCGGCGAAGACCCGGCGCGTTACCGCAATGAGCTCAAAGGCATTCCCATCAAAAAGGGTGAAACCCTCAAGAGCGTCATCGGCGACAAGCAAGTCGAAGTGGACCTCCCCTTGAACGACGGCGACAGCCTGCGCTCGCGCATCAAGCAAGTGGCCTCGGGCCGCTTTGGCGTCACCGCAGATTACCTCTCCAGCTCCGACCAGATTCAGATCAAGATGGCGCAGGGCGCCAAGCCCGGAGAGGGCGGTCAATTGCCCGGCGGCAAAGTCTCTGAATACATCGGCAAGCTGCGCTACAGCGTGCCCGGCGTGGGCCTGATCTCGCCCCCGCCGCACCACGACATCTACTCCATCGAAGACTTGGCCCAGCTCATCCATGACCTGAAAAATGTGGCACCGCACGCCAGCATCAGCGTCAAGCTGGTCTCCGAGGTGGGCGTCGGCACCATTGCCGCCGGTGTGGCCAAGTGCAAGAGCGACCATGTGGTGATCTCGGGCCACGACGGTGGCACCGGGGCATCGCCCTGGTCGTCCATCAAGCACGCCGGTTCGCCCTGGGAAATCGGCTTGGCCGAAACCCAGCAGACCCTGGTGCTCAATCGCCTGCGTGGCCGCATCCGCGTGCAGGCCGATGGCCAGATGAAAACCGGCCGTGACGTCGCCATCGGCGCTTTGCTCGGCGCCGACGAGTTCGGCTTTGCCACCGCGCCGCTGGTGGTCGAAGGCTGCATCATGATGCGCAAATGCCACCTCAACACCTGCCCGGTGGGCGTGGCCACCCAAGACCCCGCACTGCGCAAAAAGTTTGCCGGCAAGCCCGAGCACGTGGTCAATTACTTCTTCTTTGTCGCCGAGGAAGTGCGCCAGATCATGGCCCAGCTGGGCATCGCCAGGTTTGACGAGCTGATCGGCCGCAGCGACTTGCTCGATATGCGCAAAGGCATCGAGCATTGGAAGGCCAGTGGCCTGGACTTCACCCGCTTGCTGGCCACGCCCCAGGTCGGGCCCGAAGTGCCCACACGCCATGTCAGCGAGCAAGACCACGGCCTGGAAAAAGCCTTGGACAACGTGCTGATCGCCAAGAGCCGCCCCGCCATCGACAAAGGCGAAAAAGTGCAGTTCATGGAAACGGCCCGCAACGTCAACCGTTCGGTCGGGGCCATGCTCTCGGGCGCCATCACCAAGGTGCACCCCGACGGTTTGCCTGACGACACCATCCGCATTCAGCTCGAAGGCACCGGCGGCCAGTCCTTTGGCGCATTCCTGTGCCACGGCGTCACCCTCTACCTCATCGGAGACGCCAACGACTACACCGGCAAAGGCTTGTCCGGTGGCCGCGTGGTGGTGCGCCCCAGCCTCGACTTCCGGGGCGTGCCCGCGCAAAACATCATCGTCGGCAACACCGTCATGTACGGTGCCACCCGTGGCGAGGCCTACTTCGCCGGTGTGGCCGGCGAGCGCTTTGCGGTGCGTTTGTCCGGTGCCACGGCGGTGGTCGAGGGCACCGGTGACCATGGCTGCGAATACATGACCGGCGGCACCGTCGCCGTCTTGGGCAAAACAGGTCGCAACTTTGCCGCCGGCATGAGCGGCGGTCTGGCCTATGTGTATGACGAAGACGGCCAGTTTGCCCAGCGCTGCAACACCGCCATGGTCAGTCTGGACAAAGTGCTCACCAGTGCCGAGCAGGAAAACCAGCTCGACCGCAAGTTCTGGCACAACGACCAGACCGACGAAGCACAGCTGAAAAAATTGCTCGAAGATCACTTCAAGTGGACCGGCAGCCGCCGCGCCCGCGAACTGCTGGATGACTGGGCCAACGCCCGCGCCAAGTTCCTCAAAGTGTTCCCGACCGAATACAAGCGTGCTTTGGGTGAAATCAATGCCCGCAAGGCCAGCCAAACCGTGGCCGCCTGAAGGCCAGACCGAAGAAGCAAAGGAATCATCATGGGTAAAGTCACCGGCTTCATGGAATTTGAGCGCATCGAAGAGGGCTATGCCCCGGTCGCCGAGCGCGTCAAAAACCACAAAGAGTTCGTCATCACGCTCGACGAGGCGCAAGCCAAGGTTCAGGGCGCGCGTTGCATGGATTGCGGCACACCGTTTTGTAACAACGGTTGCCCGGTCAACAACATCATCCCCGACTTCAACGATCTGGTCTACCAAGGCGACTGGCGCAACGCCATCGAGGTGCTGCACAGCACCAACAATTTCCCCGAGTTCACTGGCCGCATCTGCCCCGCCCCCTGCGAGGCCGCTTGCGTGGTCAACGTCAACGACGACCCTGTGGGCATCAAGTCGATCGAGCACGCCATCATCGACCGCGCCTGGTCCGAAGGCTGGGTGGTGCCCCGCCCGGCGGCCCACAAGACCGGCAAAAAAGTGGCCATCGTCGGCTCGGGACCGGCGGGCCTGGCGGCCGCGCAGCAACTGGCCCGCGTCGGCCATGCCGTGACCGTGTTCGAGAAAAACGATCGCATCGGCGGCTTGCTGCGCTATGGCATCCCCGACTTCAAAATGGAAAAGACGCACATCGACCGCCGCGTCAAACAGATGCAAGCCGAAGGCGTGATCTTCCGCACCGGCGTCTTGGTGGCCAGTTTGCCCAAAGACACCAAAGTCACCAATTGGGCCCAGGAAACCGTCAGCGCCGAGCAGCTGCAAAAAGAATTCGATGCCGTGCTGCTGGCCGGTGGCTCCGAGCAATCGCGCGACCTGCCCGTGCCGGGCCGTGACCTCAGCGGCGTGCATTTCGCCATGGAATTTTTGCCGCAACAAAACAAAGTCAACGCGGGCGATACCCTCAAAGGCCAATTGCGTGCCGACGGCAAGCACGTCATCGTCATCGGCGGCGGCGACACCGGCAGCGACTGCGTGGGCACCAGCACCCGCCACGGTGCCAAGAGCGTGACCCAGTTTGAAGTCATGCCCATGCCCCCCGAGCAAGAGAACAAGCCCCTGGTGTGGCCTTATTGGCCGCTCAAGCTGCGCACCAGCTCCAGCCACGAAGAGAGCCAGGAAAAAGGCCTGCTCAAGCGCGAATTTGCCGTCTCCACCAAAGAATTCATCGGCAAAAACGGCCAGCTCACCGGCCTCAAAACCGTGCATGTCGAGATGAAGGACGGCAAACTGACCGAAGTCCCCGGCACCGAAAAAGAGTGGCAGGCCGACATGGTCTTGCTGGCCATGGGCTTCACCAACCCCTTGGCGAGCGTGCTCGAAGCCTTTGGTGTCGACAAAGACGCCCGGGGCAACGCGCACGCGGGCACCGAAGACGGTTCGGGCTACAAGACCAATGTGGCCAAGGTGTTTGCGGCGGGCGATATGCGCCGCGGCCAGTCTCTGGTGGTCTGGGCCATCCGCGAAGGCCGACAGGCCGCCCGGGCCGTGGACCAATACCTGATGGGGCAGTCCAGTCTTCCCCGATGAGGGTCAACCCCAAGAACCATAAAGGGTTAAAATCAACCCCCAATCCTAGTTGGCCGGACACCCTCCGGCCATTTCACTTTCCATGAGCCCTGCAGACAGCCTGATTCAGCTGACCGATGTCCGCTTCGGTTATGGTGAACGCGTCATTCTTGACGGCATCACGCTGTCGGTGCCGCGCGGCAAAGTCACGGCCCTCATGGGGGCATCGGGCGGGGGCAAGACCACGGTCTTGCGCCTCATAGGCGGCCAATACCTGGCCCAGCAGGGCTCTCTCACTTTCGACGGCCAGGAGGTCGCCGCCCTGGACGCACAGGGCTTGTACGCCATCCGTCGGCGCATGGGCATGCTCTATCAGTTCGGGGCCCTCTTCACCGACCTCAGCGTCTTTGACAACGTGGCCTTCCCCTTGCGCGAGCACACCCCTTTGTCCGAGGCGCTCATCCGCGACATCGTGCTCATGAAACTCGAAGCGGTGGGCCTGCGTGGTGCCCGAGACCTCATGCCCAGCCAAATCTCGGGGGGCATGGCGCGCCGGGTTGCCTTGGCGCGCGCCATTGCGCTAGACCCCGAATTGGTCATGTACGACGAACCTTTCGCCGGCCTCGACCCCATCTCGCTGGGCACCGCCGCGCGCCTCATCCGGCAACTCAACGACTCTTTGGGTCTGACCACTTTGCTGGTCTCGCACGACCTCGACGAAACCTTCCACATCGCCGACCAAGTCATCGTGCTGGCCAATGGCCGCATCGCCGCCCAAGGCACCCCCGAGGAAGTGCGCCACAGCACCGATCCCCTGGTGCACCAGTTCGTCACCGCTGCCCCCGAGGGGCCGGTCCGGTTTCATCATCCTGCCCCCGAGCGCCTGGTCGACTTCGGGTTGGGGGGGCCGACATGATCGACGGGTTGGCTCAACTGGGTGCAGCGACCCGCCGCCAATTGGCCCAACTGGGCCTGGGCGCTCGCCTCTTCGTGCGGCTGCTGGCGCTGGCTTGGCCTGCATTGCGCCGGTTCTCTTTGGTGCGTGACCAGATTCATTTCTTGGGCAACCATTCTCTGGCCATCATTTCGGTGTCGGGCTTGTTCGTGGGTTTTGTTTTGGGTTTGCAGGGTTACTACACCTTGCAGCGTTATGGCTCAGCCTCTGCCCTGGGTCTATTGGTGGCCCTCAGCCTGGTGCGCGAACTCGGGCCGGTGGTCACGGCCCTGCTGTTTGCGGGCCGGGCCGGCACCTCGCTCACCGCCGAAATCGGCCTGATGAAAGCGGGCGAGCAACTCAGCGCCATGGACATGATGGCGGTCGACCCCGTCAAGCGCATTCTGGCGCCCCGTTTCTGGGCGGGCATCATCGCCATGCCGATCCTGGCGGCGGTGTTCAGCGCCGTGGGCATTTTGGGCGGCTGGGTCGTGGGGGTGGTCATGATCGGGGTCGATCCAGGGTCTTTTTGGGGCCAGATGCAAGGCGGCGTCGATGTCTGGAAAGATGTGGGCAACGGGGTGGTCAAAAGCCTGGTCTTTGGCATCACCGTCACCTTCGTGGCGGTGTTTCAGGGCTATGAGGCCCAGCCCACGCCCGAAGGCGTGTCCAGGGCCACCACGCGCACGGTGGTGGTGGCCTCTTTGGCGGTGTTGGGTTTGGATTTTCTCCTCACCGCCCTGATGTTCAGTATTTGAAAGGAAGCTCGGATGCAACGCTCTAAAAACGATGTCTGGGTCGGCCTGCTGGTCTTGCTCGGTGCCGTGGCTTTGTTGTTCCTGGCCCTCAAGTCGGCCAATTTGCTGACATTGAACTTCCAGTCCAGCTACGAGTTGTCGGCCCGCTTTGACAACATCGGTGGCCTCAAGCCGCAAGCCGCAGTCAAGAGCGCCGGCGTGGTGGTGGGGCGGGTGCAAAGCATCGGCTTTGACGACCAAACCTTTCAGGCCGTGGTGCGCATGACCATGGAAGAGCGCTATAAATTCCCCAAAGACAGCTCACTCAAAATCCTCACCAGCGGCCTCCTGGGCGAGCAATACATCGGCATCGAGCCCGGGTCTGACGACAAAAATTTGGCCCCCGGTGATCGCATCGAGCAAACCCAGTCCGCCGTGGTGCTGGAAAACCTGATCAGCCAGTTCCTCTACAACAAGGCGGCTGACCCGGCCACGCCCAACGCCAAGTGAGTTGTCCATGAAGTTTCGCCCGTGGTTCTTGTCCGTCCTCCTGGGGTGCGCGTCCCTGTGCGGGGCGGCCCATGCCCAGAGCGCGAACACCGAACCTGCCCCCGTCACCGCCGGGGCCGAAAAACCTGCGTTGCCGCCCAATCCCAAAGACCCCTTTGAGTCTTTCAACCGCCAGATCTTCAGCTTCAATACCTCGCTCGATCGCGCCGTTTTGCGGCCTGCGGCCAAGGTCTACTCAGAGTATGTGCCCTCGCTCTTGCAGACCGGCGTGTCCAATTTTTTCAGCAATTTGCGTGATTTGTGGTCGGGCGTGAACAGCGCCTTGCAAGCCAAGCCCGGTCATGCCTTTGACAACGTGGGCCGTTTTCTGGTCAACACCACCGTGGGCATTTATGGCTTGTTCGATGTGGCCACCCACCTGGGTCTGGAGCGCCACACCGAAGACTTTGGCCAGACCCTGGGTCGCTGGGGTGTGCCCTCAGGCCCCTATCTGGTATTGCCCTTGTTCGGCCCCTCTACCGTGCGCGACGGCATCGGCCTGGTGCCCGACAGCTATGCCAACCTGATCAATCAGGTCACAGAGTCTGACCAGCGCAATGCGCTGTGGTTCGGCAATCTGGTCGACCGCCGCTCGCAGCTCTTGCCCCTCACCGACCACATCGATCGCGTGGCCCTGGACAAATACTCATTCACCCGCGACGCTTATCTGCAAAAGCGCCTCAATGATGTCTATGATGGTGACCCGCCTTCGACAGAAGAACCCGAGCCTGCTGAGCCCGACGCGACACAAGCGAACCCAGACCAGCCCAAGGAACGCCCATGAACCCTCCATTGACAGCCTCACCCTTTGCCCTGCCCGCTCTTTTGAAAAAACCGTTGTGGATGGTTTGGCTGGCCGCATTGCTCATCGGGTTGGCCGCACCGGCCCGGGCCGAAGAGGCCCCTGACGCCTTCATCAAACGCTTGACCTCCGATTTGCTCGACACGGTGAAAAATGACCCGACCCTTAAAAGCGGTGACACCCAGCGCCTCTCGCAACTGGTGGACCAAAAGGTCATGCCGCACCTGAATTTTCAGCGCATGACCGCCTCGGCGGTCGGGCCCTCCTGGCGTCAAGCCAGCCCCGAGCAAAAAGCGCGTTTGCAAGAAGAGTTCAAGGCGCTATTGGTTCGCACCTACTCCGGGGCCGTCTCGCAGGTCAAAGACCAGTCTGTCACCGTCAAGCCCCTGCGTGCCGCAGCCTCCGACAATGAAGTGCTGGTGCGCACCGAGGTGCGCGGCGGGGCCGAACCAGTGGCCATCGACTACCGTCTGGAAAAAACAGCCGACGCGCCCAGCGGTTGGCGCATCTATAACCTCAATGTCGCAGGCATTTGGTTGGTGGACACCTATCGAACCCAGTTTGGCCAGGAGATCAATGCCAAAGGCATCGACGGCCTGATCGTCTCTTTGTCCGAGCGCAACAAGGGCGGCGCGCGCAAGTGACGACCGACACCCACACCCTGCGGCTGCCTGCCACCCTGCGCCAGGCGCAGGCCATGGCCTGGCTGCAAGGCCTGACCTTGCCGGTCCGGGGTCAGCTCGCGGTGCTCGATGCCAGCGGCCTGCAGTCCTTTGATTCAGCCGCCCTGGCCTGCCTCATCGAGCTCAAGCGCCGCGCCTTGGCGGGGGGGTGGCAGATTCGCGTCGAAGGGCTGCCCGATCGGGCCCGGCGCTTGGCGCAGGTCTACGGCCTGGCCGAATTGATTTGAGGGCACAGCTCACCCATGTCCGCAGTGTCCTTTCAGTCGGTCAGCAAAACATACACCACTTCCAAAGGTGATTTCCAGGCCTTGCATGGCGTCAGCTTCGACATCGAAGAGGGCGAATTCTTTGGCCTGCTCGGCCCCAACGGGGCCGGTAAAACCACCCTCATCAGCATCCTGGCCGGTCTCAGTCGCCCCTCGGGCGGGCGGGTCTGCGTGCGCGGCCACGACGTCATGACCCAGCCCGCCCAGGCCCGCCAATTGCTCGGGGTGGTGCCGCAAGAGTTGGTGTTCGACCCGTTTTTCTCGGTGCGCGAGGCCTTGCGCTTTCAGTCGGGCTACTTTGGCGTCACCGACAACGGGGCCTGGATCGACGAATTGCTCGAAGGCTTGGGGCTGGCCGACAAGGCCGCTGCCAATATGCGCCAACTCTCCGGCGGCATGAAGCGGCGCGTCTTGGTCGCCCAGGCCCTGGTCCACAAGCCGCCCGTCATCGTCCTGGACGAGCCCACCGCGGGCGTCGATGTAGAACTGCGCCAGACCTTGTGGCAATTCATCGC
>JBEBAJ010000055.1:0-12093 GCA_041158965.1 Pseudomonadota bacterium
GTTGGTGGGCCCGCCGGGCACCGGCAAGACCTTGCTGGCCAAGGGCATCGCCGGAGAAGCCAAGGTGCCTTTCTTCAGCATTTCGGGCTCTGACTTTGTCGAAATGTTTGTCGGTGTGGGTGCAGCCCGTGTGCGCGACATGTTCGAAAACGCCAAAAAGAACGCCCCTTGCATCATTTTCATTGACGAAATCGACGCCGTGGGCCGCCAGCGTGGCGCGGGTCTGGGCGGCGGCAACGATGAGCGCGAGCAGACCCTGAACCAGATGCTGGTTGAGATGGACGGGTTCGAGACCAACCTGGGTGTGATCGTGGTGGCCGCCACCAACCGCCCCGATATTCTTGACGCCGCCTTGCTGCGCCCCGGCCGCTTTGACCGGCAGGTCTATGTGACCTTGCCGGACATTCGTGGCCGCGAGCAAATTTTGAATGTGCACATGCGCAAGGTGCCCATAGGCCAAGACGTCAGCGCCTCCATCATCGCCCGTGGCACCCCCGGCATGAGCGGGGCCGACCTGGCCAACCTGTGCAATGAAGCCGCCCTCATGGCCGCACGCCGCAACGCCCGTGTGGTCGAGATGCAAGACTTTGAAAAGGCCAAAGACAAGATCCTGATGGGGCCGGAGCGCAAGAGCATGGTCATGCCCGAAGAAGAGCGGCGCAATACGGCCTACCACGAGGCTGGCCACGCCCTCATCGGCAAGCTGCTGCCCAAGTGCGACCCGGTGCACAAAGTCACCATCATTCCCCGGGGCCGTGCCTTGGGCGTGACCATGAGCCTGCCCGAGAAAGACCGCTACAGCTTCGACCGCGATTACATGCTGAACCAGATCAGCATGCTGTTTGGCGGTCGCATTGCCGAAGAGGTCTTTATGCACCAGATGACCACCGGCGCATCCAATGACTTTGAGCGTGCCACCCAGATCGCCCGCGACATGGTCATGCGTTATGGCATGACCGAGGCCCTGGGCCCCATGGTGTACGCCGAAAACGAGGGCGAGGTGTTCCTGGGCCGCTCGGTGACCAAGACCACGCACATGTCTGAGCAGACCATGCAAAAGGTCGATGCCGAGGTGCGTCGCATCATCGACACCCAGTACGGACTGGCGCGTCGCCTGATCGAAGAGCATGCCGACAAGATGCATGCCATGGCCAAGGCCTTGCTTGAGTGGGAAACCATCGAAATCGACCAGATTGACGACATCATGGCCGGTCGCCCGCCGCGCCCGCCCAAAGACTTCACGCCGCGCACCCCGCCTTCAGGTGGGGGCGATGGTGGCGACGCCGCCGTCAATCCGAACCCAAGCCCCACTGCCGCTTGAGCCTATGGCGGCGGTTGACCCGAGTTGACGATTTGGCAAACGACCCGATTTGACATCGCCCTGAATCAGCCCCGGGTGATGGGCATCGTCAACCTGACCCCCGATTCGTTCTCCGACGGGGGTCTTTTCTTTTCCCCTTCTATGGCCATCGCGCATGCCCAGCGTTTGCTGGACGAAGGGGCTGACATTCTGGATTTGGGGGCCGAGTCCACCCGGCCAGGCGCCACACCTGTGGGCGAGGAAGAGGAGTGGCGGCGTTTGCAACCCGTGCTGAGTGAGGTATTGGGCTGGGGTGTGCCGATCTCGGTCGATACCTTTCGGGCCGGCACCATGCGCCGTGCCCTTGATCTGGGGGTCGACATCATCAACGACATCTGGGCTTTGCGCCAGCCAGGGGCCTTGCAGGCCGTGGCACCCAGCCGTGCCGGGGTGTGCCTGATGCACATGCATGGCGAGCCCACGAGCATGCAACTCAGCCCGATGGAGGGTGATGCAGCGGCCCAAGTGCAGGATTTTTTGGGCCAACGCCATGCCGAAGTATGCGCACAAGGGGTGGCCAGCGCACGCATCACCATAGACCCGGGGATCGGCTTTGGCAAGACGGTCGCGCAAAACTTCAGCCTGTTGGCCCAACAGAAGGCCCTGTGCGCCATTGCCCCGGTGTTGGCCGGTTGGTCACGCAAATCGTCTTTGGGGGCTGTGACCGGGCTGGGCGTCGAAGACCGCTTGGTGCCCAGCGTCGTCGCTGCGGTGCTGGCGGCAGAGCGCGGTGCCGCCATTGTGCGGGTCCATGATGTCGCGGCGACCGTGTCGGGTCTGTCGGTTTGGAAAGCACTGGCCTGACCCCGGCGGCCCGAAGGGGCAGGCCGGTGCAGGGGCCAGAGGGGACTGACCTAAAATAGGGCCATGAGCAAAAAGTATTTTGGCACTGATGGCATCCGGGGCACGGTGGGGCAGGTGCCCATCACCCCCGACTTTGTCTTGCGCCTGGCCCATGCGGTCGGACGGGTGCTCAAACAAACCCACGCCCGCCCGACGGTGCTGATTGGCAAAGACACCCGCATCTCGGGCTATATGCTGGAGTCTGCGCTGGAGTCCGGATTCAACTCGGCAGGCGTGGATGTGGTTTTGCTGGGGCCTGTGCCCACGCCCGCCGTGGCCTACCTGACCCGCGCCCAGCGGGCTCAGCTGGGGGTGGTGATCAGCGCCAGCCACAACCCTTATGCCGATAACGGCATCAAGTTCTTCAGCGCACAAGGCACCAAACTCAGCGACGAATGGGAATTGAGCGTTGAGCGCATGCTTGAAGAAGCGTCGGTGTGGGCCGCCTCGGACCAATTGGGCAAGGCGCGGCGCCTCAACGATGCGGCCGGTCGTTACATTGAGTTTTGCAAGAGCACGTTTGCCCCAGAGCTCAATCTGAATGGCCTCAAGCTGGTGGTCGATGCCGCCCATGGGGCGGCTTATCAGATTGCGCCAGAGGTGTTCCATGAATTGGGTGCCAAAGTGGTCTCGATAGGTTGCAGCCCCAACGGCACCAACATCAACGACGGCGTAGGGGCCACCCACCCGCAGGCCCTGGTGCAGGCCGTGCGTGAGCATGGTGCCGACATGGGTGTGGCGCTCGATGGCGACGCCGACCGCTTGGTGATGGTGGACGGCCAGGGTCGGATCTTTAATGGCGATGAATTGCTTTATGTGCTCGCCGATGACCGTTTGGGCCGCGATGAAGTGGTGCCGGGTGTGGTGGGCACGCTCATGACCAATATGGCGGTAGAGCTGGCATTGCGCTCGCGTGGCGTCGAGATGGTTCGGGCCAAGGTCGGTGACCGCTATGTGCTGGAAGCCTTGACCGAAAAGGGCTGGTTGTTGGGCGGCGAGGGCTCGGGCCACTTGTTGGTGTTAGACAAACACTCCACCGGCGACGGCATCGTCAGTGCCTTGCAGGTCTTGCAAGCCTGCCTGCGGGCCGGGGTCGGCCTGGCCGATTTGCTCAAAGACGTGACCCTATACCCCCAGTGCATGCTCAATGTGCGCCTGGCCCCGGGGGTGGACTGGTCTGGCCATGCGGGTTTGGCTGCTGCCCGTCGCGATGTCGAGAAAGATTTGGCAGGTCAAGGTCGAGTATTGATCAGGGCCAGCGGCACCGAGCCGGTGCTGCGCATCATGGTGGAGGCCCAAGACGGGGCTGTCGCCCGGCGAGAAGCTGAAAAAATGGCGGCCACTTTAAAGGCTTGAGCCAAAACGCGGGGGTGCACGTCCTTTATCGGACTTGCAAGGACAAGTCGATCAACTTGACTTTGCTGGCGTAATAGCGGTCGATGCGCCAGTCCCGCATGACATCTATGGCCAATTGGAATGACGAGTAATCGAGTTCATAAATTTCTCGAAGCGACATGGCCTGATCGGTTTCAAGAGATAACACCAGTCGCGACAAGATCTGTGCGGTTTTGCTCTCGGGCTCGTTAGCGATTATTTTGCGAGCCTGTTTCAATGCGCTCATAGTTCACTCCTGAATGCAGAGCTTTAAATCTTAACTGACCCCCCCCACACTTTTTGATGACATTTTGATGACATCCACCATATCAATGGTGACAACCATGTCACGCCATATTCATTTTTTTTTAATGATATTTCCGGATACTGAACACAGTTTTAAAGGAGAAAATCATGAAAGAGTTGCCCACACCCACCCTTGAGCTGTCGCCCATTTCATTGCCAAGGGGGTCACTTCATCGCCAAGATCAAGTGCAAAGGGCTGGGCTTGGCCATGTGGGGGTGGAACAGCCTGCGGGGCTTGAAATCGCCTGGGCCCAACACCTCGATGAAGTGAGAGAAGCCCAGCGCTTGCGTTATTTGGTATTCGCCGGCGAGATGGGGGCGCAACTGAAGTCCCCCTTGGTCGGCCACGATATCGACCTGTTCGACGATTTTTGTGAACACCTGATCGTGCGCGATCTGAAAAGCCGGATGGTGATCGGTACTTACCGGGTTTTGACCCCAGCACAGGCTAAGCGGGTCGGTGGTTTTTATACCGAGACCGAATTTGACTTGATTCGCCTGCGCGCATGGCGCGAGCGAATGGTTGAACTGGGGCGCAGCTGTGTTCACCCTGAGCATCGCCATGGCGGCGTGATCATGGCCCTTTGGGGGGCCTTGGCCGAATTCATGGTTCGCAACCACCTTGAGATGATGGTCGGATGTGCCAGTATACCCATGTGCCATCAGGGGGTGATGGACTCGGATTCGGCCGCCAGCATTTGGCTCAAGCTCAAAGATCAGTATTTGGCCCCGATCGATCTGCAGGTTCGGCCCCGTTTACCCCTTCCCATCCGATTGCAAGTGCCCTTGGCCCACGCCGAACCGCCAGCACTGATCAAGGGTTATCTGAGATTGGGTGCCAAAATCATGGGTGCACCCGCTTGGGACCCAGACTTCAACACGGCCGACTTGCCCATGGTGATGAAAATCTCTGACATGCCTAGGCGTTACAAAAAACATTTTTTGGGGGTCTGATTGGATCTCGTTCTTTGGCGACACGCTGACGCGCTGGATGCCGAACCCGGCGACGACGATATGCGTCGCGAGTTGTCGGACAAAGGCCATCGACAGGCGGCTCGCATGGCTAAATGGCTGGATCGGCAACTGCCACAAGGCAGTCGGATTTTTTGTAGTCCTGCGCGCCGAGCTGAACAGACAGTGGCTCACCTGGGACGAAAATTCAAAATTCGGGATGAACTCTCGCCCCAGTGTGACCATCAGGGCCTATTGGCACTGGTTCGATGGCCTCACGCCAAAATGACAACTCTAGTGGTGGGCCACCAGCCCGCGCTGGGGCAAGCCATCGCAGAAATTTTTCATTTGCCCCATGATGCGGTGGGCGTGCGCAAGGGCTCTGTCTGGTGGCTGCGCGCCAGGCAACGGGAAGATCAAATCCAAACCCAGTTGTGGACCATCCAGTTGCCCGAGTTGCTCTGACCCGGATGTTCCTTGGACCTTGATTGGTCTCAGGGCAGGGCGGGCACAGCAGGGCGAACCCCCGTTGCCGTTGGGTTTTGCCATGACAGGATTTCAAGTTTGCCGTTGTGGTGCTCGACCAAAGCAGTCATACTCTCGACCCAATCGCCGTCATTACAATACAAAATGCCGCCTATGTCGCGAATCTCCGCATGATGGATATGGCCGCAGACCACGCCCTGATAGCCTTTCTTGCGGGCTTCATGGGCCACGGCTTCCTCAAAATGACTGATGTAGCTGACGGCTTGTTTGACTTTGTGCTTTAAATAGGCTGAAAGCGACCAATAGGGCAAGCCGAGGTGTGCGCGGATGCGGTTGAAATGTCGATTGAGCTTCAAAATGAATTCGTAGGCGTGGTCACCCATCATCGCCAGCCATTTGGCGCGTTGAACCACGGCATCAAAATAATCGCCATGGACAACCCAGAACCGACGACCGTCCTTCAGGGTGTGGTCTGCATGGCGTGTGATGTGTATGCCGCCGAAATGATGGCCAGTGAACAATCGGGCAAATTCATCGTGGTTACCGGCGATAAAAGTGACTTGACAGCCCTTGCGGGCCTTGCGCAGAATTTTTTGTACCACATCGTTATGGGCCTGTGGCCAATACCAGCGCTGTTTGAGCTGCCAGCCATCGATGATGTCACCCACCAAATAGAGGTAGTCGCTGTCGACCCGTTTTAGGAAATCCAACAGTGCATCGGCCTGGCACCCCGGGGTGCCCAGGTGCAGATCTGAGATGAACACGGAGCGGTAATGCATCATCAATCCATTCAATGTTCGAACCATTGTCATGGGGCCTCATGTCAGACATGCAAAAGAAATTTGAAATTTCTATGACAAAGTCACAGACAAGGCTTGTCTTCGCCTTGTCATCCGAGTCTGGTTTCATGACCACATGCCACGCCTGCCACAAGGTTTCTTTTTCCTTCTCAACGCACAGTTTTTCTCCTCCTGGGCGGACAATGCCTTGCTGATCGTGGCCATTGCCCAATTGACGGCAAAGGGTGAGCCGGCCTGGACTGTGCCTTTGCTCAAGTGCGTATTCACACTCTCCTATGTCATTCTGGCTCCCTGGGTGGGTGTCAGCGCTGACGGATGGCCCAAGACTCGCATCATGTGGCTCTCACATGCCCTCAAGCTCGCAGGTGTATTTGCCATGTTGGCCGGTGCCGATGTGTTGGGTTCTTATGCGCTGGTCGGGGTGGGTGCAGCCCTGTATTCGCCGGCCAAGTATGGTTGGATGACGCAAAGAGTACCGGCCTCACAATTGGTGCGGGCCAATGGCTGGATCGAAACATCCACAGTGTGCGCGGCGATGGGTGGGGTGGCGTGCGGTGGGTGGTGGGTGAGCAATTCGTTTTTGGCCAGCGCCGCCGATTTGTTCAGACCTTACATGGGGCTGATATCTCCTTCCATATTGTCCATGGGGCCGGTAGTGGCGGTCTATGCCCTTGCATTGGTTCTGACTTGCTGGGTACCTGATGTACCGACACAAGGGTCGAAGCCGGGCAAATGGTGGCCCAGAAGTCTTGAGTTCTTTCGCTGCGACTGGCTGGCTTTATGGCGTGACCCGCCTGCCCGCATCTCCTTGTGCGTCACCACCTTCTTTTGGGGTGTGGGGGCCAGCATGCAGATCATGGTTTTGTCCTGGGCGCAAACTGGCTTAGGTCTGAGCCTGGATCAAGGGGCCTACCTGCAAGGATGGGCCGGTTTAGGGGTCATGGCAGGTGCTTGGTGGGCTGGTCGATACATCCAACTGGCCAGTCACCATCGGGTTTTGGGATGCGGGCTGCTGTTGGGACTGATGTTGCCAGTCATGGTCTGGATCGACAATTGGCTATGGGCATTGCCGCTGACCTGGGTGGTCGGTGCCCTGAGTGGATTGCTGGTGGTACCTATGAACGCTATGTTGCAACACCGGGGAGGGCAGGTGCTGACGGCGGGTCGTTCGATTGCAGTTCAAAATTTCAATGAAAACCTCAGCATTTTGCTGTTTCTGGGCATATATGCGGCCCTCACCCAGGCAGGATGTTCTTTATCTGTTCTATTGGGCATTTTTGCCAGCCTGATGACTCTTTCTACCCTCGGCCTCATGTGGCATCAGCACACCTACGCATCAGAGCCTGACCCATCCAGATCCGATCACCTTCCTTGAGGCCCTCGCAAATGTGATGGCCGGCAGGGGATATCAGCAGGATGCTCGACCCGTGCTCGAACCATCCAATTTCCTCGCCCTTATTCATCTCGACGCCGGGCGTGATTGGCCTCGGCTCGGTCGTCTCGCGCCAGTCTGTCTGCGCCAGCGCATGAACCCTGATTCCTGCCACCCATATGGCTGCCACAGGGACCAGAGCGATCGGGTCACCGTGCGAGGTGTGTATGTGTAGGCAAGCACGTTCGTTTCGGCAAAAGAGTCGATTCACCCGAGCCAGCGTTGGCGGATTCACATTCCAGGTGTCGCCGGGAAAGTACTGCGAGTGCATGAGAGTGCCCTTGCAGGGAGAATGAAACCGATGGTACATATTCGATTTGATTCGTATCGTCAAAAAATGCCCATGCCGCCAAGGGTGAATGGCGTCGATGGGACCAACCAGATCATGCAGGGCGTAGGGTTTGCCTTTAAGCTGAAACAACATCCCGTTTTCAATGCAGCCATGGGCTCCCAGAATGCCATCGCATGGGCTGCACAAAGTCTCTGGATCAGGATCGACCGTTCTGGCACCCGGCTTCAGGGGGCGGGTGAAACAATCTTGGATGCTGGCATAGCGTTGTGGCGGTGAGTCTTGCAATTCCAGCGGATCAAATCGATTCCATATCCAAAGAGCAATCTGTGTGAACTGAGGTTGGCGCCATTGGCTGATTCGTCCAGCCATTCTGGACCAGGCGCGACGTGGCCCGATGTTGGTGATCAAAAAATTCAATTGATCGCGCAGTCGTTGGTGCAAGGTGTTTGTCATCATGGTTTCACAGATGGTTCATATAAATGTGGCGAGGAGAACCTGTCATGAGCTTGGAATTTCAATGGATTCTTGTGTCCTTGATCTTGTGGCCAGTGATCGCTGTCCTGTGGCGGAAGTTGGCCTTGCGCTGGCTCTTGAGCAGATCGAAGGCCCCTGGTTTGGTGGGGCATGCCCGCTGGGCGCGGCGCCTGGCCAAATGGTTGCCCGGCTATGAATACCCGCCTGAACATGCATTGCATGTCGATGGAGCGCCCGAGCCAGTCCGAAATAAGCGACATGAGGCATGGCGTGCCTTGTCGGCTGAGATGCAATCGTGTCACCCGCAAAGCATTGAATGGACCCAAGAGATGCGAGCTCACTTGTCCGATTTGCAACTGATCAATCGATACCGGGTGCCGTTTCAATTTCATGGGATAGCGCAAAGTCTGCCCATCAGCTCTGTCTGGACTCGCAGCGAGGGCAACCGGGTTTTCGATCTCGATGAACAGCCGTATTGGGACGTCACCGGATCTTATGGCGTAAATCTGTTGGGCACTGACTTTTACAAAGGCTGCATTGAACAGGCACAGCAAGTCGCAGCACCCTTGGGGCCTGTGCTCGGCTCTTACCATCCAGTGGCCAAAGAGAATGTCGAGATGTTGCGAGCTTTGTCGGGCATGGACGAAGTGACTTTTCACATGTCCGGTACCGAGGCGGTGATGCAAGCCGTGCGGTTGGCGCGATATCAGACAGGTCGGCGCAAACTGGTTCGTTTCGCGGGGGCATACCATGGATGGTGGGATGATGTGCAGCCCGGACCAGGCAACCCGATGCCTCCTTCTGAGGACACTCTGACCTTGCGCGAAATGCACGCACCCACGCTGGAACTTTTGGCGCGCCGTCAGGACATTGCCTGCGTGTTGGTCAACCCCATACAGGCATTGCACCCCAACCAATCTGCGCCGGGTGATTCGACATTGGTGGCCAATGGTCGACGTCCCCGTTTTGATCGTCAAGCCTATACCCTGTGGTTGCGCGATTTGCGTGAAGTTTGTCGGAAAAATGGCATTGCCTTCATTCTGGACGAGGTGTTTCTCGGCTTTCGCCTGGGCCATAAGGGGGCGCAAGCTTATTACGGGGTGGATGCCGACATGGTGACATATGGCAAAACGCTGGGTGGCGGGCTGCCGGTGGGCGTGATTTGTGGCAAACAGGCATGGATGCGACGCTATCGCCCGCAACGTCCAGCCGATCTTTGTTTTGCTCGCGGGACATTCAATGCCCATCCCTATGTGATGGCCAGCATGAACGCATTTTTGAAACACTGGATGACGCCAGCTTGCAAAGACATGGTGGAGGCACAGAGTCACATTTGGATGCGGCGACTGAGTCATATCAATCAACGCCTGAAAGAGACTGACATGCCAGTTCATTTCGAAGGTCTCCAGACGGTCTGGACGCTGGTCTACGAACGGCCCAGCCGTTACAACTGGATGCTTCAATATTACCTGCGACGCCACGGTGTGGCCTTGAGTTGGGTGGGCACCGGGCGCTTCATCTTCAATTTTTCATATACCGATGAAGAATTCGATGCCCTTTGCGATTCGGTGCTCATGGCCTGTCAGGATATGAGTGACAGTGGGTGGTGGTGGGTCAATCCTGGCACCACCCCAACCGAAATTCAGCGTCAAATACTCAAAGAATTGTGGCAAGGGTGGCGACGCAAGAACTCAGTGCTGGCGAACGTGTGACATCGGGTCTAACAATTCGCCGCGCATCAAATACAAAGGGGCTTTGTGATAAAGCATGATGTCATGCACCGGGTCGGTGATGATTTTAGAGGCCCAGGCCACGCCCTGCACCCAGCCGTCCCTGATCCAAAGCTGGCAGACCCGGAAACAAACCCCTCCCAAACCCAAAGTGACCCAGGCCATGCCTATCAGCTGGAATCTGTTGTTTTCGTATGACTCGGGAACCATCCAGTAAATCGTTTCGGGGACGAACCAGGCCAGCACTGGAATCAGTGTACATATGCTCAACAGAATCACCTTGCGAAAAAGGTTGTAGCCCACCTTGATTTTCTCTTTGTGCTCATTTGTCACTTGGTTGACTTCGTCGTATCCATTGGGTTCGAACACAAAGTGCCCTAATTGACGGGTTGTCATTGCAACCAACCAAGCGATCCATCCAGACACTGCCGGATCAATGAACAAGAATGCATAAGCCGTCAGAAATGACATTGCGCTGACCAGATGCAAGCACTGATTGATGCGGCTCTGGTGATAAAAGCGATGATCATCCCAACGCTGGGTTTGCAATGTTTGGAAAAACAAGCTCATGCGGCCTCCATTCAGGATTAAGGGTTGAAGACAAAGACCATCATGCCTGAACAATGATGAATAATTGATGAAAAAAAGGGTTGCTGACCTCGGTGTCATCAGATCTTCATGCAATGTTCACGGTCTTGTTGCATCTGTCTTGCACATTCATGACCATGGACATTCCAGATGTTGTGATCGACGACTTGCCGCCCGCAAATTTTTCTTTGCGGATTTGCGTGGTGACTGAAACCTACCCGCCGGATGTCAATGGCGTTTCATTGACACTGGCCAAAACCGTAGCGGGTTTGCGCGAAAGTGGGCACCATGTCTTTCTGGTGAGACCCCGCCATCAAGATCACCAGCCACAGACGCAGGGTGAGCTGGAGCAGCATTTGGTTCGTGGTGTTCCGCTGCCGATGTACCGACATGTGCGCCTGGGTTTGCCTGCTACGCGGATGCTCAAAAGGCTATGGGCCCGTCAGCGCCCAGATTTGGTTCATATTGCCACCGAAGGGCCGTTGGGCTGGTCAGCCTTGCGTTTGGCCCTAAAAATGAAAATCCCCGTGAGCAGTGATTTCCGAACCAATTTTCACAGCTACAGCCAGCACTATCGCATGGGTTGGCTGCGCGGACCAATCTTGCGCTACCTGAAAAAATTTCACAACTCGGCGCACTGCACCATGGTGCCGACGCAGGAATTATTGAACGAATTGACCACAATGGGTTTTTTGCGATTGCATCATGTGCCCAGAGGCGTAGACACCACGCGCTTTGACCCCGCGTTCCGATCCAGCGAGTTGCGTCAGGCTTGGGGCGTTGACGACGACACATTGGTGTTGATTTGCGTCTCCAGGTTGGCTGCTGAAAAAAATCTGGAATTGCTCTTTGGAACCTGGCGCCACATGTTGGGCAAAGGAGCGCGAGCCAAATTGGTACTGGTCGGTGATGGCCCCTTGCGTGAACAGTGGCAGCGCGAGCACCCTGATGTGATTTTTGCGGGTTTTCAAACTGGCGAGCAACTGTCGGCCCACTACGCCAGTGCTGATTTGTTTGTATTTCCCAGCCAAACCGAAACTTTTGGCAATGTGACCTTGGAGGCCATGGCCAGCGGTTTGGCTGTTCTGGCCTATCGTTGCGCCGCAGCTGGCGAGTTGATTGAGTCGGGTGTGGAGGGGGTATTGGTGGATGGATCAGCCGCCACTTTCATGGAAAGTGGCTGGCAAATGTCACTCTCTGTTGAAGCATTGCGCCTGATGGGGGCCAAGGGACGCGAGCGTGCTTTGCGTTGTAGTTGGCCGCAGGTTGTCGCCCAAACCGAAGAGGTGATGCGAAACATCACTCAAAGCACGCCGATGTTGCTTGACTGATTCAATGGCTTCGCAAGTGGTCAGAGTTCCGACTAAAAATGAGGCGGCGGCTAAACCGCTGCCCAAGCGAAGTTAATGGCGGCGCTCGATTGCCGTGCGGGTGACTTCGGAAAATTAGTGTATCCG
>JBEBAJ010000056.1:0-11948 GCA_041158965.1 Pseudomonadota bacterium
GCCCGGTTCATCGCTCAGACCGGTCGGCGACTGGCTCAGGGTTTGGCTGCTTTGGTCAGAAATCGTCCGGCTCGTCCGGCTGATGCCACGGGGTCGAAGCCATGAAGCGCTTGTTTCGCTCCGCCTATATCCTTTGGGTGGTCTTTCGTTTTGGCCTGGACCAGATGGTGCTGCAGGGCATCAATCACCCGTTTTTGCATCTCATGTCACGCCTGGTCGGTTGGGGGCGTGACCTCAGTGCGCCGCGTGGCCAACGGTTGCGCATGGCTTTGGAGCACTTGGGCCCGATTTTTGTCAAATTCGGGCAGGTGCTCTCTACCCGGCGCGATCTATTGCCGCCCGATGTGGCCGATGAGTTGGCCCGCCTGCAAGATCGCGTGCCGGCTTTTCCCTCCGAGGTGGCCATCTCTACCATCGAGCGCGCCTTTGGCCGTTCCATCGATGAGATTTTCATTGAGTTTGACCGAGAGCCGGTCGCCAGCGCCTCCATTGCCCAAGTCCATTTCGCCACCCTGTCCGGTGACCCGGGACCGCCCAGACAGGTGGCCGTCAAAGTCTTGCGTCCCAATATGTTGTCGGTGATCGACAAAGACCTGGATTTGATGCGATTGATGGCGGGTTGGCTGGAGCGACTTTCTGCCGATGGCCGTCGGCTCAAGCCGCGCGAAGTGGTGGCCGAGTTTGACAAGTATTTGCACGATGAACTCGACCTGGTTCGCGAGGCCGCGAATGCGGCGCAGCTGCGCCGTAACATGGAGGGACTGGATCTGGTGCTCATTCCCGAAATGTTCTGGGACCATTGCCACCGCGAGGTGATCGTGATGGAGCGCATGAGTGGCATCCCCATCAGCCAGGTCGAGCGCTTGCGTGAAGCGGGTGTGGACATTCCCAAGCTGGCGCGCGATGGCGTGACCATTTTTTTCACGCAAGTCTTCCGGGATGGTTTTTTTCATGCCGACATGCACCCTGGCAACATCCAGGTCAGCGTTGACCCGGCCACCTTTGGGCGCTATGTCTCGCTTGACTTCGGCATCGTGGGCACCTTGACCGAGTACGACAAAGAATATTTGGCGCAAAATTTCACCGCTTTTTTTCGCCGAGATTACAAGCGGGTGGCCGAATTGCACATCGAGTCCGGCTGGGTGCCCCCCCAAACCCGGGTCGACGAGCTTGAGGCTGCAATACGCGCCGTGTGTGAGCCCTATTTTGACCGGCCTCTCAAAGAAATCTCGTTGGGCATGGTGTTGATGCGTCTGTTTCAGACTTCCAGACGCTTTCAGGTGGAAATCCAGCCGCAACTGGTGTTGTTGCAAAAGACCTTGCTCAATATTGAAGGGCTGGGTCGACAATTGGACCCGGAACTCGATTTGTGGAGCACAGCCAAGCCATTTTTGGAGAAATGGATGATGGAGCAGGTCGGCCCCAAGCGCTTGTGGCAGGAACTGCGAAATCAGGCCCCCTACTATGCCAAGATCCTGCCCCAACTGCCGCGCCTGATCCATGATCGCTTGTTGGGCGCTCGCCAGGTCGATCGGGATCTTCTGGAGCAACTGATGACCGAGCAGCGGCGCACCAATGCCTTGCTTCGTGTCCTGATCTATTTGGGTTTGGGTTTTGTCGCCAGTTTGCTCTTTTTCCAGGTATTGATCCACGCCTCGTCGTTTTACTGATGCCACGGAGGACCCATGCTGCTCGCCTTGGTTATTTTTTATTTGTTGATCACCATCGCCATCGGCTTGTGGGCCGCACGACGGGTGAAGAATTCGGCTGACTTTGCCATTGCGGGCCGACATTTGCCCTTGGCCATGATTGTGACCACCACCTTTGCCACCTGGTTCGGTTCTGAGACGGTGCTCGGGATACCGGCCAAGTTTGTCCAATCGGGGTTGGGCGGCGTGGTGGAGGACCCCTTTGGGGCGGGAACCTGTTTGATTCTGGTCGGCTTGCTGTTTGCGGCCAAGTTGTATCGGATGACCCTGTTGACCATTGCCGACTATTACCGTGAGCGTTATGGCCGGCAGGTGGAGGTGGCCTGTTCACTCATCATCATGGTCAGTTATTTGGGGTGGGTCTCGGCCCAGGTCACGGCCTTGGGCTTGGTGTTTCACCTGCTGTCGGCAGAGGCGATCAGTGTCCAGTTGGGCATGGTCATCGGGGTGGTCTCGATTTTGGCTTACACATTGTTTGGCGGCATGTGGTCGGTGGCCGTCACCGATTTCATCCAGATGATCATTTTGGTGGTCGGCCTGTCGGTGTTGGCGATTTTTGCCGGTCATCAGGCCGGCGGTGCGGACAAGGTGATCGAGTATGCGGTCAGCCAGCAGATGTTCCAGTTCTGGCCTGAGGCCGGTTTCAAGGAGATCGCCTTTTTTCTGGCTGCCGCGCTGACCATGATGTTGGGTTCGATCCCGCAACAAGACGTGTTCCAGCGGGTCATGTCGGCCAACAGCCTGCAGGCTGCCACCCGTGGCCCTGTGATCGGCGGGGTGTGCTACATCTTGTTTGCGTTTGTGCCCATGTTCCTGGTGGTCAGTGCGCTCATCATCATGCCGGAGCGGGCTGGCGACCTGATTGCCCAAGACCCCCAAAAGGTGCTGCCCACCCTGGTGATTGAGCACATGCCTTTTGCCTTGCAGGTGCTTTTTTTTGGTGCTTTGCTCTCGGCCATCAAATCCTGTGCTTCGGCGACGCTGCTGGCGCCCAGCGTGACTTTCACAGAAAACATTTGGCGCCAGTTCCGACCCCATCTGTCTGACCGGCAGGGCTTGCGTGCGATGCGCCTGACGGTGCTGGTCTTTAGCGCGATGGTGCTGACCTATGCCATCTGGATGCAAGGCACTTCCATTTACGAGATGGTGTCCGGGGCTTATCAGGTGACCTTGGTGGGGGCTTTTGTGCCCCTGGTTTGCGGTTTGTATTGGTCCAGGGCATCTACCCAAGGGGCTGTCTTTTCGATGGTGCTGGGTTTATTGGCCTGGATCCTGTTTCTGGCCACACCGGCCGGCGAAGATTTTCCAGCCCAATTGGCGGGTTTGCTGGCCTCTGCCTTGGGCATGTGGATCGGTTCGGTGGGGCCTCAGGCCATCGCTGACCGTCGCGGCAGCCACCATCGGGTGGTTTTGTCGCAGTCCACCTTATAATGGTGGGTTTCCCAATCATTCCTTGAGGTCCCTCATGCCCATTTACGCCTATAAATGCGAGTCCTGTGGCCATGCCAAGGACATGTTGCAAAAAATTTCAGACGCCCCCCTGCGTGATTGCCCGGCTTGCGGCCAGTCGACTTTTGCCAAGCAATTGACCGCTGCCGGTTTCCAGCTCAAAGGATCGGGTTGGTACGTCACTGATTTTCGGGGCGGTTCAAACACTTCCGCTGGGGCGGCCAATGCCGCCGCCGACAAAGCCGATGCCAAGCCGGCGGATGCCGCTGCCACCACGGCCACCCCTGCCGCCGATGCGGGGGGTGGGGGCGGCGCTGGCTGTGGCGCGTCCTGCGCCTGCCACTGAGCTGATACGATGCATTTCAAAAAATACCTCATCGCAGGCCTTTTGGTTTGGTTGCCCTTGGCCATCACCGTTTGGGTGTTGAACTGGTTGTACGGCGTGATCGAAGGGGTATTTGTCGGCCTTTTGGGGGCTGTCGGGGTCATGATGCCTGCGGGCCACAGTTGGTTGGACACATTGGGTGAGTATCACGGCCTGGGCGTCGCGCTGATGTTGGTCCTGCTGTTGACCACGGGGGCCTTCGTGTCCAATGTGACGGGGCGTTGGTGGGTGAAGCAATGGGATCGACTGTTCACCCACATCCCCATCGTCAAATCCATCTATACCAGCGTCAAAAAAGTTTCGAATACCCTTTTTTCGAGCAACGGGAACGCATTCAGACAGGCATTGCTGGTGCAATTCCCCCGACAGGGTTGTTGGACCATCGCCTTCCAGACGGGCGTGCCCCAAGGCGAGGTGGCCGCCTGCCTCGAAGGGGAGCACCTCAGCATTTATGTGCCCACCACCCCTAACCCGACGGGCGGCTACTTCATCATCCTTCCCCGTTCTGAGGTGCGCGAACTGCGCATGAGCGTAGACCAGGCTTTGACCTACATCATCTCTATGGGGGCCGTCGTGCCTGATGATCGTGTGGAAGAGCTGACCCGCACCCCGGCGCAAACCCGAACTTAACTTGAAGCCTCGACTGAACGAGAACTACCGATGTCCATGAGAACTCATTATTGCGGTCTGGTGACCGAGGCCCTGATGGGGCAAACCGTGCAACTTTGTGGTTGGGTCAATCGCCGCCGCGACCATGGCGGCGTTATCTTTGTCGATCTGCGCGACCGCGAGGGTTATGTTCAGGTGGTGTGTGACCCCGACCGCCCCGAAATGTTCAAGGCCGCCGAGGGTCTGCGCAATGAGTTTTGTGTCCAGATCAAGGGTTTGGTGCGTGCCCGACCCGAGGGAACAACCAACGACAGCCTGAAGAGCGGCAAGATCGAAGTCTTGTGCCATGAGTTGACTGTGCTTAACCCTTCGGTCACTCCGCCCTTCTTGCTCGATGACGAAAACCTGTCTGAAACCACCCGACTGACCCATCGGGTGCTCGATTTGCGCCGCCCTTATATGCAAAACAACCTGATGTTGCGCTACAAGGTGGCGATGGAGGTGCGCAGATACCTCGATGAAAACGGTTTTGTCGACATCGAAACCCCCATGTTGACGAAAAGCACGCCTGAGGGCGCCCGAGATTACCTGGTACCCAGTCGCGTCCATGATGGGCAGTTTTTTGCGTTGCCGCAGTCGCCCCAATTGTTCAAACAATTGTTGATGGTCGCGGGTTTTGACCGCTACTACCAGATCACCAAATGCTTTCGCGACGAAGACCTGCGCGCCGACCGTCAGCCCGAATTCACCCAGATCGATATTGAGACTTCCTTCCTGACCGAGCAAGACATTCGCGACATGTTCCAGGGCATGATCAAGCATGTGTTTCAAAAGGTGTTGGGTATTGACTTGGGCGAGTTCCCTGTCATGCCTTATGCCGAAGCCATGCGCCTGTACGGATCGGACAAGCCCGATCTGCGCGTCAAGCTCGAATTCACCGAACTGACCGATGCCATGCAAGATGTCGATTTCAAGGTCTTCTCCACCCCGGCCACTACCAAGGGCGGGCGGGTGGTGGCCTTGCGGCTACCGGGCGGCGCTGAACTCAGTCGTGGCGAAATTGACGCTTACACCGATTTTGTGAAAATTTATGGGGCCAAGGGCCTGGCCTGGATCAAGGTCAACGATGTGGCGGCGGGCCGTGAGGGGCTGCAGTCACCCATTGTGAAAAATCTGCACGATGCGGCCATCGCAGCCATTTTGCAACGCACGGGCGCCGCCAATGGGGATATTTTGTTTTTTGGCGCCGACAAGGCCAAGGTGGTCAACGATGGTCTGGGTGCGCTGCGCGTCAAGATCGGCCACAGTGAATTTGGTCGCCGCACTGGTTTGTTTGAAGACCGCTGGGCCCCCATGTGGGTGGTTGACTTCCCGATGTTTGAGTACGACGAAGAAGACGACCGTTGGACCGCAGTGCATCACCCCTTCACTGCGCCCAAGGACGGGCATGAGGACTGGATGGTCACGGCCCCCGAAAAATGCGTGGCCAAAGGCTATGACATGGTGCTGAACGGCTGGGAAATCGGTGGCGGATCAGTTCGCATTCACCGCGCAGATGTACAGCAAAAAGTTTTTGACGCCCTCAAGATCACCCCGGAAGAGGCGCGCCTGAAGTTTGGCTTCTTGCTCGATGCCTTGCAATATGGCGCCCCCCCGCATGGTGGGTTGGCTTTTGGTCTGGATCGAATTGTGACTCTGATGACCGGGGCCGACTCGATCCGTGATGTGATTGCCTTCCCCAAGACCCAGCGTGCACAATGTTTGCTCACCCAGGCCCCCAGCCCGGTCGACGAGAAACAGCTGCGCGAGTTGCACATCCGCTTGCGCAACATTCAGGCCACAGCCTGAGGGGGCGTGCCTGGTCGCCCGCCATGCCTGTGGCGCGGCGATGATAGGGGCATCAAAGCACTTCGTACACCGTGTAGGTCGGGCCGGTGGCTTCGCGTTCACCTTTGGCCACAGCCACCAGGCGATTGAGCCAGGCGTATTTTTCTGATGCTGTTTCAAATTGCGGCACCATGCGGAAGTAATAGCTGGCCGGGTCTACTTTTTCGCCCCGATTCAAGCGGTCGATCACCTCTTTCGGGCCATGCCGCATGCCTTTGTAGGACATAAAAATCAATTGGCCATCGTCGGTTTCCAGGGTGATCCGCACATCCAGCGCCAGCACGCCATCATGGCGCTGCAAAATCCAGTCGCCACCCGGGCCTGCATGTACCTTGCCACGCAGTCGATCACCCTCGAATCGCCCGCCGGTCACTTGGGCGATTTTTCGTCCCCCCAAAGGCGTGGCGCCCAGGTCTTGAATGGCGGGCACTTGCAGGGTCAGCGTGAAAAGGTGTCGGGTTTCAATCATCTTCGGTTGCTCCATATCAAACTCAGTCCAGCACCGACCAACAAGCCGATGCCTACCCATGTCCAACTGTCTGGAATTTCACCCCAAATGAGGTAACCCAAGATCAGTGCATACAGCAAAGCAGTGTATCGGAAGGGGGCGATCACGGCCATCTCGCCGTGGCGCATGGCCATGATGATCAAATGATAGGCCCCGCTGAGGCAAGCCGAAGCCAAGGCCAGCCAAAGCCATGCATGGCCTGGCACAGGGACCCAGGGTTCAGTCAGCGACCATAACCCCGACAAGATCGTGACAGTGCCAGCCGTTGCCAAGGTGATCAACAGGCCCGGAACTTCTGTGCCGATGCGCCTGGTGAGCAGGTCCCGGATGGCATGCCCCAAAGTGCCCAATACACATAACCAGGCGTAGGCATTCAAGCCCTCACTGCTGGGGCGCACAATCAGCAGCACACCGCCGAAACCCACCAAGGCAGCCAGCGTGCGAACCCATTGCAAGCGCTCTTTTAAAAACACCACGGCCAGCACCAGAATGAACAGTGGGGACGCCAGGTTAATGGCCGTGGCATTGGCCAGGGGCAGGTGAAACAGGGCGGTCAGGTAGGCGATGGACGAAAGGCCGTCAAAAACCCCACGCACCCACACCATCCGATCGCGCAGGCTGCGCCACTGTGTCAATAGGCCTCGGGCTTGGCACATCCACAGCAGCCAGATGCAAGCCAGCAGGCCGCGCAGAAAGATCAACTGCCCGGTGGGTAAATCGGCACTGGCCAGTTTGACAAAGGTGTCGTTGGCCAGAAACAGGGCCATGCCCAACACCATGGCCGTGATGCCGCGTCGATTTTCTTGGGTGCGCGAGTGGGAGAGGCCAGCCTGCATGGGCTGACTTTAGCCCATGCCGTCGGTGTCGGGGGTGCCCGTTGTCTCCTGTGTGCAGTTTGCTTCGGAAAAAGGCAAAATCATGGCATGCACCCTTCCCATCTTATGGGCTTCAAATGGCCAGAGTCTGTGCTGGTGGTGATTCATGCGCCGGATGGACAAGTCTTGTTGATTCGCCGGGTCGAATCGGGCACCTGGCAATCGGTCACGGGCAGCAAAGAGTCGGCGGCTGAAGATTGGCGCGATACCGCCGTCCGCGAAGTCTGGGAAGAAACCGGCATTGATGCCCTGGACCCAGACCATCACTTGCATGATTGGGGGGTGGTCAACGCCTACGACATTCATCCCCGCTATTTGCACCGCTACGCCCCAGGTGTGACCCGCAACACCGAGCGCGTCTTCGGTCTGACTGTGCCTAGAGCGGGGCCAGTGCGTTTGCACCCGGACGAACATACCGAGTGGCGTTGGTTGCCTTGGCGTGAGGCCGCCACCCAGGTGTTTTCTGCCACCAATGCCGCGGCCATCCTTGAATTGCCGCGACGGGGCCTGAGGTTGCCATGAGCCAAGCGCCTTCGGATGCTGCAGGCGGCTGCACGTTGTTGCAGGGCAGTACCGAATTCTTTCCCGCCCTGATCGATGCCATGGCCCAAGCGCGGCACGATATTTGTTTTGAGACCTATTTGTTTGAAACGGCTGGGCAGGGGCAAGCGGTGGCACAAGCATTGGAGGCCGCTGCGTTGCGAGGCATTGAAGTCCGGGTGGTCATTGATGGGGTGGGATCGCGTGACATCTCGAAGGAGTGGCTTGAGCGTTGGAGCCGGGCTGGGGTGAAATGGCGCGTGTTTGAGCCTTTGGGGCCTGGGGGGATATGGTTTCCAACCCGATGGCGGCGCTTGCATCGCAAGTTGTGCGTGGTCGATCAGCAGGTGGCGTTTTGCGGAGGCATCAATATTCTGGATGACCTTTACGACCCGCACACGAAAGCGGCACTCAACCGACCTCGGCTGGATTATGCGGTGCGCTTGACAGGGGCTTGGGTTCCGGTGATTCATGCCACCATGGCCCAACTATGGTGGCGCTTGGAGATTTCACGGAATTTGCGTGCCCGCTTCATTGGCGCAGCATTAGACGCCTGGCGTGAGATTGAGCCGCCTCCCACGCTGCAGGATCGGGGCGAAATCAAGTGGGTTTTGCGCGACAACTGGCGTCATCGTCACAGCATCGTTCGCAGTTATTTGCAGGCCATCGGGCGGGCCCGGCAAGAAATTTGGATTGCCAATGCTTTTTTCTTCCCGGCCAGGCGCTTGCGGATGGCGCTGCAAAAAGCGGCTCAGCGCGGGGTCAAGGTGAGTCTTTTGTTGCCGGGGTATTACGAATATGAGGTGCCGTATCGGGCCACCCGGGTGATTTATCGTCAATTGCTTGCGGCCGGGGTAGAAATACACGAATACCACGCCAGCTATTTGCACGCCAAGGTTGCCGTGATCGATGGCCGTTGGGCCACTGTCGGCTCATCCAATCTGGACCCCTTGAGCTTGTTGATGGCTCGCGAGGCCAATTTGGTCATTCAGCAATCTGCGTTTGCCAGCGAGTTGCGATGGCGTTTGGAGCACGCCATGAACGAAGGTGCCCGACCGGTGCAACCCGGCCTGGAGCGTTTGCCATGGTGGCAGAAAGCCTTGGACCAAATGGCTTATGCCCTGATGCGAACCTTGATTTTTTTGACCGCCAGAAATTACTGAGGCATGCTGTGCAAAACCTGCACGCAGTGAGTTTTGCACAGCTTCACTGAGCTTGCATCAGTCGGGGGTATAAGCCAGGCGCACATAAATCGGGGCGAAAGCCTCGGCCTGGGTGATTTCAATCAGGGTTTCTTTGGCCAGCTCCAGCAAGGCGATAAAGGTCACCACCAGCACAGGGACACCCCGCTCGGCCTCGAACAGGTGCTCGAACTCGACAAAGCGACGGCCCTGCAATTTTTTCAGCACCATGCTCATGTGCTCGCGCACACTCAGCTCTTCCCGAGAAATCTTATGATGCTGAACCAATTTGGCGCGCCGCAAAATATCTGCCCAGGCCTGCTGCAAATCGACCACATGGACGTCAGGAAACCGCGGTTGCAAAGATTGCTCGATATAGACTTGAGCGCGCAGGAAATCTCGGCCAAATTGGGGCACCATCGAGAGTTTTTCGGCGGCGAGTTTCATTTGCTCGTACTCTTGCAACCGCCGCACCAACTCGGCCCGGGGGTCTTGCGCCTCTTCTCCTTCAGCGGTTTTCTTGGGCGGCAGCAGCATGCGCGATTTGATCTCGATCAGCATCGCTGCCATCAGCAAGTACTCGGCGGCCAATTCGAGGTTGCGGCTGCGAATTTCTTCGACATAGCTGAGGTACTGGCGGGTCACTGCCGCCATGGGAATATCAAGAATATTGAAGTTTTGCTTGCGTATGAGGTAGAGCAGCAGATCAAGTGGGCCTTCGAAGGCCTCTAAAAACACCTCCAGCGCATCGGGCGGGATATACAAATCTTGCGGCAAGGCGAACAAGGGCTCGCCATACAGTCGGGCCAATGCCACATGATCGACCACTTGGGGGCTGGCTGCCCCCGACGCGTCGTCAGTGGTGGGGGGCAAGATCGGCGCGGATTCAGCCGGATTCACGTGTTTTTCGTCTGATAGACGTAGGGTTGCTGGGGCACCTGAGCCGCACGATATTCCGACCAGACATCACGGTCGATGGATTTGTCCCAAAGCAAAGCACGCCCCTGCCTTTGGCTGGCTTCCAGTTGGGGTTTTTGTTGCCGCATCTCGGCAATGAACTGGGTGGTGTCTGACTGATAGTCGGCGCGGCGGAAAAAAGGCATGGCAATCACTCCTCGTGACCTTGATTTTACGCCCCTTTGAGCGGTGCTTCGTGGGTCGTCCCGCAGGTGGCTGGCTGACCCCTTATGGGTGTTATGCTTATAAAGATCTGCAAAACTCGCTGCGTGCAAATTTCGCCCAAATTCGGAATGCCATGCAAGGCTGATTTCGAAGCAGATATCGGGATATCTCTGCAAGAATTTCCTAAATCATGTTCCATTTTCGCCCCCGTTTGTTGGATGCGCTTCGTGCCTATGACCGTGAGCGTTTCGTGCGCGATTTGGGGGCTGGCATCACAGTGGCCGTGGTGGCTTTGCCATTGGCGATGGCTTTTGCCATCGCCAGCGGACTCAAGCCCGAGGCCGGGCTGATCACGGCCGTGCTGGCCGGCTTCCTGATTTCATTGTTGGGTGGCAGCCGGGTCCAGATCGGTGGGCCGGCGGGGGCTTTCATCGTCGTGGTGCATGGCATTCTTGATCGACACGGGCCCGCCAACCTGATCATTGCCACTCTGATGTCGGGTGGCCTGCTGATGGCCATGGGTCTATTGCGCCTGGGCGTTTTGGTGCGTTTTGTCCCAGTGGCGGTGGTGATCGGTTTCACCAACGGGATTGCAGTATTGATCATGTGTTCCCAGTTGAAGGAATTTTTTGGCTTGGAGTTGGACCGACTGCCCGCAGATTTTTTAGGCCTGTGGCAACAATTGCTCAGTCATTGGGACACTTGGAACCCGGCGGCTTTGGCCGTGGCCCTGCTGACCTTGTGGGTGTTGGTGACTTGGCCTTGGCTGTTGTCGCGGTTTGCCGCAGGCCACCCGATTTGGCAACGTCGTCTGTCGGCCATACCCTCATCTTTGCTGGCGTTGACGATCGCCACTTTGGCAGTCGCCTGGTTGGATGTGTCGGTGGCGACCATAGGCACCCGCTTTGGCGGCATACCCAGTGCCCTGCCGACTTGGCAGCCACCCGATTGGGGGGCGGCGGCCTGGGTTGAGATGTGGCCCTCTGCCATGACCCTGGCCGTGCTGGGGGCCATTGAGTCCTTGCTGTGTGCCCGTATTGCGGACCAGATGATTCACGATCGCCATGACGCCAATCAGGAATTATTGGCACAGGGCATTGCCAATGTGGTCACCCCCATGTTCGGCGGCATGGCCGCCACAGGCACCATTGCCCGCACCATGACGAACATCAAACAAGGGGCCACGAGCCCTGTGGCCGGTATGGTCCATGCCCTGACATTGGCCTTGATCATGTGGTGGGCCGCACCGTTGGCGGTGCACGTCCCCCTGGCTGCTTTGGCCGGGATCCTGATGTATGTGGCTTGGAACATGGGCGAGTGGCGAGAGTTCGCCCACTTACAACATTTCCGCTTGCCCTATCGGGTCATTTTGTTGACGGTGTTTGTGTTGACGGTGGTGGTTGACCTGACGGTGGCCGTCGAGTTCGGTCTGGCCGCCGCCGGTTTGACATTCATCTACCGCATCTCCAGCCTGAGCCGCATTGAAGAAGTGCCACCGCAAACTTTGGAAGAGGTGCGAAATCGGTCGTGGAGAGGGCCTGTACACGCGTACCGGCTTTATGGGGCACTTTTTTTTGGGGCGGTTCGGTTGGTTGAGTCCTTGGCCGAGCCCTTGCGCTCTGGCGATGTGTTGGTGATCGACCTGAAAAACCTGATCTACATGGATACGACGGGTTCCGATGC
>JBEBAJ010000057.1:0-11751 GCA_041158965.1 Pseudomonadota bacterium
CACCCCGCCATGGAGCATCCAGGCCTTAGGGCTGGTGGTGGCGGCCGCCATCATCCCCGGCATCGGTTCCTATTTGATCTACGGCTGGGCACAAAGGGTGCTGGGGGCAGCCCGCGTCAGCGTCACCCTATACCTGGGTCCCCTGTGGAATGCGGTCATGGCTTGGCTCTTGTTGGGTGAACAACTGGGGTCGCACCACTGGATGGGGGCGCTGCTCATCTTGCCCGGCATCTATCTGGCCACACGCAAATCAGCTTAAGGCCCGTACTTGCGGCCCCTTCGGCTTGTGGGTTCACCTCAAGATGCGGCTTCCAGCCCGTTGGCAAAGTGCGCCTGCATGCGCTGGCTGGACAGTGCACTGTTGCGGTCCAAAATCGCGTCAAGCAAAGCCTGGTGCTCGGTCAGAGACTCTTGCACCCGTCCGGTTTTTAGCAGCGACTTGTGGCGGTTGAGCTTCATCACCTTGCGCAAGTCCGCCACCATCTGCATGCGCCAACGGTTGTCGGCCATCTCTAGCAGGCGCAGGTGAAAGCGTTCGTTGATCGCAAAAAACCGCTCGCGGTCGTTTTGCGCTTGCACCAAGTCATGGTGCAAGTGCTCCAATTCCTTCAACTCGGCAGCGCTGGCCTTGGACGCCACCACCGAAGCCGCGTCCGATTCCAGCAGGGCCAGCAAGTGGTAGACCTCACTGAGGTCTTTTTCATTGACCTCGGTCACATAGGCCCCCCGACGCACTTTCATGGTCACCAGCCCCTCGGCGGCCAGCACCTTCAGGGCCTCACGCATGGGCGTGCGGCTGATGCCGTACTCTTGCGCCAGACGGATTTCGTCGATCCAGCCGCCCGGCTCCAACTCGCGCGCGAAGATGCGCTGGCGCAGCCGTTCGGCCACCTCTTCATAAAGCGGGCGAGGGGTCAGGTTCAGGGCATTCATGGTCAGATTGTAAGCCAAAAGCAAATTTTGCATTCATAATTATGAATGATATGATGTCGGAAACCCCACAAAAAACTGGGAAAATCGACGCACCCAGAGGTCAAACCATGAGCCAACAACCCACCTTCAAAACCGCCATCCTTGACGACTGGCACAAGGCCGCAGCCAAATCCGCTCCGGGCGGTGACGTCAATGCGCTCAATTGGGTCACTCCCGACGGCATCACGGTCAAACCTTTGTATACCGCTGCCGACACGCAGGGCTTGCCCCACGCCGACACGCTGCCGGGTTTTGAGCCGTTTTTGCGCGGACCGCAGGCCACCATGTATGCGGTTCGTCCTTGGACCATCCGTCAATATGCCGGTTTTTCCACTGCCGAAGAGTCCAACGCCTTTTACCGCAAAGCCCTGGCCGCCGGTGGGCAAGGCGTCTCGGTCGCCTTCGACTTGGCCACCCACCGCGGCTATGACTCAGACCACCCCCGGGTCACCGGCGATGTGGGCAAGGCCGGTGTGGCCATCGATTCGGTTGAAGACATGAAAATCCTCTTTGACGGCATCCCGCTGGACAAAGTGTCTGTCTCCATGACCATGAACGGGGCCGTCTTACCGGTGCTGGCCGGGTATGTGGTCGCCGCCGAAGAGCAGGGCGTCAAGCCAGAGCAGCTGTCGGGCACCATCCAGAACGACATCCTCAAAGAGTTCATGGTGCGCAACACCTACATCTACCCCCCTGAGCCCAGCATGCGCATCATCGGCGACATCATCGAGTACACGGCCAAGCACATGCCGCGCTTCAACTCGATCTCGATCTCGGGCTACCACATGCAAGAGGCCGGGGCCAACCAGGCGCTGGAGATGGCCTTCACCCTGGCCGACGGCAAAGAATACGTCAAGACCGCCATCGCCAAAGGCATGGACGTCGACGACTTCGCCGGCCGCCTGTCTTTCTTCTGGGCGGTGGGCATGAACTTCTATCTTGAAATTGCCAAAATGCGCGCCGCCCGATTGCTGTGGTGCCGCATCATGAAAGGCTTCAACGCCAAAAACCCCAAGAGCCTGATGCTGCGCACCCACAGCCAGACTTCAGGTTGGTCATTGACCGAACAAGACCCTTATAACAACGTCGTGCGCACCACCATCGAAGCCATGGCGGCGGTCTTTGGCGGTACCCAGTCACTGCACACCAATTCGCTCGATGAGGCCATTGCCCTGCCCACCGAGTTCAGCGCCCGCATTGCCCGCAACACCCAGCTCATCATCCAGGAGGAAACCCACATCACCAGCGTCATCGACCCCTGGGCCGGTTCCTACATGATGGAAAAGCTCACCCAGGACATGGCCGACGCCGCCTGGAAGATCATCGAGGAAGTCGATGCCATGGGCGGCATGACCAAAGCCGTCGACAGCGGCTGGGCCAAACTCAAAATCGAAGCCGCTGCCGCTGAAAAACAGGCCCGGATTGACTCGGGCAAAGACGTCATCGTGGGCGTCAACAAATACAAGTTGGCCAAGGAAGACCCGGTGGAAACGCTGGAGGTCGACAATGTCAAGGTGCGCGACTCGCAGATCGAGCGCCTGAAAAAAATCAAGGCCAGCCGAGACAACGAGGCCGTGGCCCGGGCCCTCGGCGCGCTCACCCAGGCTGCCGAAAGCGGCCAAGGTAACCTGCTCGACCTGGCCATAGGCGCCATCCGTCTGCGTGCCACAGTGGGCGAGGTCAGCGACGCATTGGAAAAAGTATTTGGGCGCCATCGCGCCGACACACAAAAGGTGACCGGGGTGTATGCAGCCGCTTACGACAGTGCCGAAGGTTGGGAAAAGCTCAAAACCGAAATCGCCGAATTCGCGCAATCCCAGGGTCGTCGCCCGCGCGTGATGATCGCCAAGCTGGGCCAAGACGGCCACGACCGGGGCGCCAAAGTGGTGGCCACCGCCTACGCCGACCTCGGCTTTGACGTTGACATGGGCCCGCTGTTCCAGACCCCTGAAGAGTGTGCCCGCCAGGCGATAGAAAACGACGTTCACGCCGTGGGCGTTTCGACCCTGGCCGCCGGCCACAAGACCTTGGTCCCGGCCATCATTGCCGAGTTGAAAAAACAAGGTGCTGACGACATCATCGTTTTTGTGGGCGGTGTGATTCCGCGCCAGGACTACGAATTCTTGTACGAGGCCGGGGTGAAAGGCATCTACGGGCCGGGCACCCCGATCCCGGCCAGCGCCAAAGACGTGCTGGAACAAATCCGAAAGTCTTTGGCCTGACCTGTCCATCGACAACCTACATCAATCCCCCCACATGGCCCTGACCACCCTCGCCACTTTGCAGCATGACCTGCTGGGGGAAGAGTCCATGGCTCAGCGCAGGGCCATGGCCAAGGCCATCACTCTGCTCGAATCGACCCGTACCGACCACCGCGAGCAGGGCGACCAGTTGCTGACCGCCTTGTTGCCGCACACAGGGCGCTCTTTGCGGGTGGGCATCAGCGGTGTGCCTGGTGTGGGCAAAAGCACCTTCATCGAAGCCCTGGGCCTGTACCTGATCGCACAGGGCCATCGGGTCGCCGTCCTGGCCATCGACCCGTCCTCCAGCATTTCGGGTGGATCGATTTTGGGTGACAAGACCCGCATGGAGCATCTCTCGGTCCACCCCAAAGCCTATATCCGTCCCAGCCCATCCAGCGGCACGCTGGGCGGCGTCGCCGAAAAAACCCGCGAGGCCATGCTGGTCTGCGAGGCCGCCGGTTACGACGTGGTGCTGGTCGAGACGGTGGGCGTCGGCCAGAGCGAGACGACGGTGGCCAATATGACCGATATGTTCTGCCTGCTGCAGTTGCCCAATGCGGGCGATGATTTGCAGGCCATCAAAAAAGGCGTGATGGAGCTCGCCGACCTGGTGGTCATCAACAAGGCCGACCTCGATGTCGCTGCGGCCACCCGGGCCCAGGCCCAAATCACCTCGGCCCTGCGCCTGTTTGGCTTGCACGGCCACCCCGACCATGCCCACCACGACACCACGCTGTGGCACCCCATGGCCATACAAATGAGCGCACTGCAAGGGCAGGGCATCGAAGACTTCTGGCATCAGGTGCAGCAATTCAAAGACACCCAAACTGCCAATGGCCGCCTGGCGCAGAGGCGTCAACAACAATCGCTGGCCTGGATGTGGGAGCGCATCGAGTCTGGCCTGCGACAGCAGTTTCGCGCTGTTCCCCAAGTGCGCGAGCTCTTGCCCGCGCTCACCCAACAAGTGGCCCAGGGCCTCTTGCCCGCGTCCACCGCCGCCCGCCAGTTGCTGGCGCTGGCCAAGGCGCACTGATCACCTCGGAGAAAAACCATGCAAGACATCATCGAACAACTGGAGAAAAAGCGCGCCGCCGCCCGCATGGGCGGTGGGCAAAAGCGCATCGACGCCCAGCACGCCAAAGGCAAGCTGAGCGCGCGCGAGCGCATAGAGGTCTTGCTCGACGAGGGCACTTTTGAAGAATGGGACATGTTTGTCGAGCACCGTTGCACCGACTTTGGCATGCAAGACAACAAGATCCCCGGCGACGGCGTCGTCACCGGCTACGGCATGATCAATGGCCGTCTGGTGTTTGTGTTCAGCCAGGACTTCACGGTTTATGGCGGAGCCTTGTCCGAGACCCATGCCGAAAAAATTTGCAAGATCATGGACCAGGCCATGAAAGTCGGCGCCCCCGTCATCGGCCTGAACGACTCGGGCGGTGCCCGCATTCAGGAAGGCGTGGCTTCACTGGGCGGTTATGCCGAGGTGTTCCAGCGCAATGTCATGGCCTCGGGCGTGATCCCGCAGATCAGCATGATCATGGGCCCCTCGGCGGGCGGTGCGGTGTATTCCCCCGCACTCACCGATTTCATCTTCATGGTCAAAGACACCTCATATATGTTTGTGACCGGCCCCGAAGTGGTCAAAACCGTGACCCACGAAGAAGTCACCGCCGAAGAGCTCGGCGGTGCGCTCACCCACACCACCAAAAGCGGCGTGGCCGACATGTCTTTCGAAAACGACGTCGAAGCCCTCTTGATGCTGCGCCGCCTCTTCAACTACCTGCCGCTCAACAACAAGGAAAAAGCCCCTGTGCGCCGCAGCGGCGACCCCATCGACCGCACCGATCTGTCGCTGGACACTCTGGTCCCCGACAACCCCAACAAGCCTTACGACATGAAAGAGCTGATCATCAAGGCGGTGGATGACGGCGATTTCTTTGAGTTGCAGCCCGACTACGCCAAGAACATCATCATCGGCTTTGCCCGCATGGACGGCCAGACCGTGGGCATTGTGGCCAATCAGCCCTTGGTGCTGGCCGGCTGTCTGGACATCAAAAGCTCGATCAAGGCGGCCCGTTTTGTGCGCTTTTGCGACGCATTCAACATCCCCGTCCTCACCTTTGTGGACGTGCCCGGCTTCATGCCCGGCACCAGCCAGGAATACGGCGGCATCATCAAGCACGGTGCCAAGTTGTTATACGCCTACGCCGAATGCACCGTCCCCAAGATCACCGTCATCACCCGCAAAGCTTATGGCGGCGCATACGACGTGATGGCCTCGAAACACCTGCGCGGTGACGTCAACTTTGCCTGGCCCAATGCCGAGATTGCCGTCATGGGCGCCAAAGGCGCGGTCGAAATCATCTTCCGCGAAGACAAAAACGACCCGGTCAAACTGGCCGCCCGGGAGGCCGAATACAAAGACCGTTTCGCCAACCCCTTTGTCGCTGGCGCTCGCGGCTTCATCGACGACGTCATCCAGCCGCACGAGACCCGCAAACGCATCTGCCGCTCTTTGGTCATGCTCAAAGAGAAAAAGATCGAAAACCCGTGGCGCAAGCACGGCAACATTCCGCTGTGAGCTTGAGCAAGGAGAACTCCAACATGTTTACCAAAATACTGATCGCCAACAGGGGCGAAATCGCTTGCCGGGTCATTGCCACCGCACGCAAGATGGGCATTGCCACCGTCGCCGTGTATTCCGAGGCCGACAAGGAAGCCCGCCATGTCCAACTGGCCGACGAAGCCGTGCTGCTGGGCCCTGCACCCAGCCGCGAGTCTTACCTGGTGGCTGACAAAATCATCGCCGCCGCCAAACAGACCGGTGCCCAGGCCATCCACCCCGGCTATGGCTTTTTGTCTGAAAATGAGGACTTCGCTGCCCGTTGCGAAAAAGAGGGCATCGCTTTCATCGGCCCCAAGGCCCACTCGATTGCCGCCATGGGCGACAAGATCGCCTCCAAAAAGCTCGCCAACGAAGCCAAAGTCAGCACCATTCCCGGCTACAACGACGCCATCGACACCCCCGAGCAAGCGGTCGAGATCGCCAAAAAGATCGGCTATCCGGTCATGATCAAGGCCTCTGCCGGCGGTGGCGGCAAGGGTTTGCGCGTGGCGCACAACGACAAGGAAGCCTTTGAGGGCTTTAGCTCATGCCGCAACGAGGCCCGCAACAGCTTTGGCGACGACCGCGTGTTCATCGAGAAATTCGTGGTCGAGCCGCGCCACATCGAAATCCAGATTCTGGGCGACAGCCACGGCAATGTGGTCTATCTCAACGAGCGCGAGTGCTCGATCCAGCGCCGTCACCAAAAGGTCATCGAAGAAGCACCTTCGCCCTTTATTTCCGACGCCACCCGAATCGCCATGGGCGAACAAGCCGTGGCCCTGGCCAAGGCGGTCAAGTACCAAAGCGCGGGCACAGTGGAATTTGTGGTGGGCAAAGACCAGGATTTTTATTTCCTCGAAATGAACACCCGCTTGCAGGTCGAACACCCGGTCACCGAGTGCATCACCGGCCTCGATCTGGTCGAGCAAATGATCCGTGTCGCGGCGGGCGAAAAACTGGGCTTCACCCAGGCCGACGTCAAGCGAGATGGCTGGGCCATCGAGTGCCGCATCAACGCCGAAGACCCCTTTCGCAGCTTCCTCCCCTCCACCGGGCGTCTGGTGCGCTTCCATACGCCGCCCACCACCATGACCCAGGGCGACACCGAGAACCTCTACGGCGTGCGCGTGGACACAGGCGTGCAAGAGGGCGGCGAAATCCCCATGTTTTATGATTCGATGATCGCCAAACTCATCGTCCATGGGCGCGACCGCCATGAGGCCATCGCCAAAATGCGCGAAGCCCTCAACGGTTTTGTGATCCGGGGCATCAGCTCCAACATCCCGTTTCAGGCCGCCTTGCTTGCCCACCCGCGCTTTGTCAGCGGCGAGTTCAACACCGGTTTTATTGCCGAACACTACGCTCAGGGCTTTTTTGCCGAAGACGTGCCGCACAGCGACCCGAATTTTCTGGTGGCCTTGGCCGCTTTCGTGCGTCGCAAGTCACGCGAGCGTGCTGCCAGCCTCACCGGGCAATTGCCCGGTTATGACGTTCAGGTCGGACAGGATTACACCGTGATCGAACTGGGCAAGGGCGGGCAAAACCGCTACATCGACATCCATGTCGACGACTTCCCAGGTCAACACGGTGTGGCCGTGATTCGCGTCGAAGACAAGAACTACGCCATTCAGAGCAAATCGCGCCTCAACGACATCACCATCATTGGTACCGTCAACGGACAGCCTTTCACCGCGCAAGTCGAGCGTGGCAATGGCAAAAATTCGCTCGCCCTGCAAGTGCAGCACAACGGCAAGCGCATGGACGTGTTGGTTGTCTCGCGCCGCATGGCCGAACTGCATCGCCTCATGCCCTTCAAAGCCCCGCCCGACCTGTCCAAATTCATCCTCTCGCCCATGCCGGGCTTGCTGGTCGAAGTGGCGGTACAGCCCGGCCAGAAGGTGCAAGCCGGTGAACGCGTGGCCGTGATCGAAGCCATGAAAATGGAAAACGTCTTGCTCGCCACTTCTGACGCCGTGGTGAAAAAAGTTGTCGCGGCCAAGGGCGAATCCCTATCTGTCGACCAAGTCATCGTCGAATTTGAGTAAGCCCATTCATGGGGGGCTGCCCCCCTATGAACGGCTATTGCCCACACTTTTTGATAGAAAAAAACTTAAATTGGGGTCAGACCCCAATTTCGAAAGGAACAGACGTGAGTCAACGCCCATTCAAAGTGCTGGGCATCCAGCAAATCGCCATTGGCGGCCCCGACAAGATTCGGCTGCAAAAGCTCTGGGTCGACATGTTGGGCCTGGAAGTGACGGGCACCTTTAAGAGCGAGCGCGAAAACGTCGACGAGGACATCTGTGCCATCGGGCAGGGGCCGTTCAAAGTCGAGGTTGACCTGATGCAACCACTGGACCCCGACAAAAAACCCGCCGTACACACCACCCCGCTCAACCATGTGGGCCTCTGGATCGACAAATTGCCTGAGGCCGTCCAGTGGCTCACCGCCCAAGGCGTGCGCTTTGCCCCTGGTGGTATCCGACGTGGTGCGGCAGGCTTTGACATCTGCTTCCTGCACCCTAAAGCCAACGACGAATTCCCCATCAGCGGCGAAGGGGTGCTCATCGAGCTCGTCCAGGCACCGCCAGAAGTCGTGACCGCTTTCCAGAAATTGGGGTCAGCCCCTCATTAAATGCTATCGAATACTAATTTTCGATAGCCATTAACTTAAATTGGGGTCAGACCCCAATTTCAGCAGAGGTCGCATCGCATGCCAAAATCAGGGCATGCCGATACTTGACGCCTTTCAACACATTGATCAATTTGTCGCGTTGCGGCGCGATATCCATGCCCACCCCGAGCTGGGTTTTGAAGAGCATCGCACATCGGGCATCGTCGCTGACTTGTTGCGCGAGTGGGGCCTGGAGGTTCACACCGGCATCGCCGGGACTGGCGTGGTCGGGGTGCTCAAGGGCAAACCTGGGTCACGCACCATCGGCCTGAGGGCAGACATGGATGCCTTGCCTTTGCAGGAAGAAAATCATTTTGCCCACCGCTCCACCCACGACGGTCGCATGCACGCCTGCGGACACGACGGCCACACCACCATGCTATTGGCCGCTGCTTGGCATTTGTCGCGTCACCGTGATTTCACGGGCACTGCCCACTTCATTTTTCAACCCGCTGAAGAAATGGGCAAGGCAGGCGCGCTGAAAATGGTTCAGGAGGGCCTGTTTGAACGATTCCCCTGTGACGCAGTGTTTGCCTTGCACAACTACCCGATTGGTCACACGGGTGGGTTTGCGGTCAACCCGGGGCCGCTCATGGCATCGAGCAATACCTGGCGGGTCGTCATCCATGGCAAAGGCACCCATGCCTCGGTGCCGCATACGGGTACTGACCCGGTAGCGGCTGTGATCAGCCTGGGGCAGCAATTGCAAACACTCGTGGCTCGCGTGGTGGATTCTCGCGAGCGTGCATTGTTGGCGGTCACCCAACTCCAAGGTTCGGTGGCCCCCAATGTGATCCCCGATCAGGCTTGGGTCGGGGGTACCTTGCGTACTTTTTCAGATCGGGCATTGGATGATCTGGAGGCCGCTTTGCGCCGCCAGGCCCAGGGTACGGCGCAAGCTTACGGATGCCATGCAGAGGTCGAGTTTCGACGCGCCTCTCCGCCCGTGATCAATCATGCCCACGAAACCCGATTTGCCGCCGAAGTCATGCGTGAAGTGGCAGGTGATGATCGGGTCAACGACCAATGCCCAGCAGTCTTGGCTGCAGAAGATTTTGCCCACATGCTGCGCGTGCGACCGGGTTGTTATGCCTTTATTGGCAATGGCGATGGCGACCACCGCTTGCCCGATCACGGCCCCGGGCCCTGCATCATTCACAACACCTCATACGACTTCAACGATCAGATCATTGGGGTGGGGGCCACTTATTTTGTGCGGCTGGTTCAGCGTTGGCTGGTCGCTTGATCTTGTGTTTGGAGCATTCATCATGTCTCAGGTTGTCTTGCAAAACCCCATTCACCTTTCCAACCCTCGCCTTTTATGGCGCGTCTGTTTTGTGCTCTCAGTCGGCTTGCTGTGGGGCCTCAGCGCCCGCAGTCAAACCCGCACCGTCCATTTGGTGGTGCCCTACGGCACAGGCGCTGTGCAAGACACCATCGCACGCACATTCAGTGCCGAATTGGGGCAGGCGCTGGGCGCCACGGTGGTGATCGAGAACAAGCCTGGTGCTGGTGGCACCGTGGGCACCGCTCAGGTGGCCAAATCGGCCCCTGACGGCAATACCCTGGTGGTGGCCGCTGCCAGCCATCATTTGGCGGGTCATCTCTACGGCAAGCTGCCCTATGACCCTTTGAAAGACTTCACAGGGGTGGCCTTGCTGGGCTTTACAGGCTATGTGATCGCGGCCCCGGCAAATCTGGGGGCGCAGAATCTGGCTGATTTCGTCCGCATCATCAAAGCCAAACCGGGTGAATACAACTATTCTTCCGCAGGCAATGGCAGTGCCACTCATTTGGGCATGGCTTCTTTCGCGGCCCGCGCGGGTCTGCAGATGCAACACATTCCATTGAAATCAACAGGCGACGCCGTGAATGAGGTGCTGGCCGGGCGCACCCAAGCCGTCGCCTCAGCCACCATTGGTTTGGCAGGCTTTAGACAGGACCCCCGCATTAAATTGTTGGCGTATACAGGGCAGCAAAGATCCAAATTCCTTCCCGAACTCCCCACCACCTCCGAGGCCGGTTTCCCCGGTTACCGGTTTGATTCTTGGTTTGGTTTATTGGCCCCGAGTGGTACCCCCAAAGCCGAAATCGAGAAAATCAATGCGGCCGTGGCCAAAGCCCTGAGCGATCCTGCCGTCATGGATCGATTCACCCGATTGGGGGTAGAAATTTCCTTGGCCAGCGCAGACGAATTTCAGCGTGTTTTGCGCGCGGATTGGGACAACGCCGCGCAAATCGTCAAATCTTCTGGGGCCCGTATCGAATGAACCCATGTAGAAATGGGCCAATCCCATTTCTGTGTTGGCCATGGGCCAGCGACAGGCCACATTTGAGCAAGGTGGTCGTGCCCTATCACTGGCTTAAAAATCCGGTGCGGATGTCCTGAGGGATCAAGCCCTCTTTTTTTGAAGAGAGCTTCGCCTGGGGCCTTGGTCGCTCGGGCATCCGCCGCATCGGGCAGTTCGTGCAAAAGAGGCCAACCCAATGGCTGGGTCACGCCTTTGATGTGATAGAAAAACCACATTTTTATTCAAATATAAAAATACTCATATTGAAATTTTTTTCATCACTATACAATTAATTTAAACACAAAAAGATATGCCATCACTTCGGCAGCACCAAAGAGGTTTTATGACCCACCATCGCCACGAAACCCATCCCGACGCAAACCCCGGCATCCCTGTTGACGCTGGCCAGAATCTGGTCCAGCCAGCCATCCTCAATGCGCCGCAGGGACTGAAGCGCAGACATTTCATGGGCACTGCGCTCGCGCTCGATGCCGCTGCACTGCTGGCCGCCTGTGGTGGTGGGGGCGGTGGGGGCGGTGGGGGTGTCAATGCGGGCAGTACAAGCGGGAGTGGATCAGGAAGTGGCTCAGGAAGTAGCTCAGGAAGTAGCTCACAATGGCAGATCAGTGACAGTTGCATCGCCAGTGGTGCAGGCAGCACCAGTCCAGCACCCATACGGTGTGTGGTCAGCACGCTGGCCGGGACAGGGGCCATAGGTTTAGACAATGGCACGGGTGCAACGGCGACTTTTAACAAACCCAGAGGGGTTGCCGTGGATACCAGCGGCTTTGTGTATGTGACTGACTACAGCAACAACGTGATCCGAAAAATCAGCCCTGACGGCGTGGTCAGTACACTGGCTGGCGAAGGGAGCATTGGTTTAAGCGATGGCTCGGGTGCCACGGCGACTTTTAGCAGCCCTTATGGGCTCGCCGTGGACAGCAGCGGATTCGTGTATGT
>JBEBAJ010000058.1:0-11718 GCA_041158965.1 Pseudomonadota bacterium
CCTACCCCACTGGCATTTCTATAAATACAAATGGCGATTTATATATAGCTGAATACGGCAACAGCCTCATTCGAAAAATATCCCTGGTCTGATAAAGCCATAGAACGCGATGCGATGAGGCTCCGTGAAATGGGGGGCCTTGCTTCGTTGGATTGGTTGCATCAATTGGGGGCAAGAAATTGGGGTCAGACCCCAATTCAATTAAGATTCGGGTTTGGGGAATGGACATCCCCCCTGGATCCGCATGATTCGCATCACTGAGTTGAAGTTGCCGCTGGAGGCGGTGCCGTTTGAAGTGCGCCGCGCGTCGGACGCACCGGCAGAGACCGACGCCGATCGGCAGTTGCCACCGCACCCGATAGAAGCGCTGAGCGCATTGGCCGCGCAGTTGCTGGGCGTGGCCCCGGGGCAGGTGAAGCAGTTGACGGTGTTCAAGCGCAGTTTTGATGCCCGCAAATCGCAATTGCAGGTGGTGTACATCGTGGATGTGGCGCTGGCCTCGGTTGCGCTGGAGGCCGATTGCCTGGCCCGCCACCCGAAACACCCGCACATCGGCCCCAGCCCCGACATGGGTTGGCACCCGCCGGTGCTGGTGCCTGGCGATGCCCGCAGCACCCAGCCGCGACCGGTGGTGGTGGGTTTCGGGCCATGCGGGATGTTTGCGGCCCTGGTGCTGGCGCAGATGGGCTTGAAGCCGCTGGTGATTGAGCGCGGCAAGCCGGTGCGGCAACGCACCAAGGACACCTGGGGGCTGTGGCGTCGCCAGCAGCTGCACACCGAGAGCAATGTGCAGTTTGGCGAAGGGGGCGCAGGCACATTTTCTGACGGCAAGCTCTATAGCCAAATCAAAGACCCGCGCCATTTGGGCCGCAAGGTGATGCAAGAGTTTGTGCGCTTTGGGGCCCCGGAGGACATTTTGTTTGCGGCGCACCCCCACATCGGCACCTTCAAATTGGTGAAGGTGGTCGAGGGTTTGCGGGAAGAGATCATGCGCCTGGGCGGAGAGATCTGGTTTGAGCATCGGGTCTGCGATGTGCAAATGGATGGCGAGCGGCAATTGGTGGGCTTGCAGGTGGAAGATTTGCAAAGCGGCGCCAAGCGCCAGATCGACACCCGACATGTGGTGATGGCGCTGGGCCACAGCTCGCGCGACACGTTCACCATGCTGCATCGCCATGGCGTGCGCATGCAGGCCAAGCCGTTTTCCATCGGGGTGCGCATTGAGCACCCGCAAAGCCTGATCGACCAAGCCCGCTGGGGGCGGCACGCCGGGCACCCGCTGCTGGGTGCAGCCGACTACAAACTGGTGCATCACGCGCAAAACGGGCGCGCGGCCTACAGTTTTTGCATGTGCCCTGGCGGCACAGTGGTGGCGGCCACTTCGGAGCCGAACCGGGTGGTGACCAATGGCATGAGCCAATACTCGCGCGCGGAGCGCAACGCCAATGCGGGCTTGGTGGTGGGCATAGACCCGGGCGATTTCCCGCAAGACCCGGCCCTGATCGAGCAGGTGGTGGGGGAAGGCCGCGAGGTGGTGCGTCTGGAGGTGAGCGATGCGCCCGATGGGATACACCCTTTGTCGGGCATCGTGCTGCAACGCCAATTGGAAGGGGCGGCGTTCGTGGCCGGTGGCGGTGGCTATCTGGCCCCGGCGCAACGCCTGGGCGACTTTTTGGCGCATCGGCCTTCGACCCAGTTGGGGAAGGTAGAGCCCTCTTACCAGCCCGGTGTGACCCCATGCGACCTGGCCACGGTCTTGCCAGAGTATGCGGTGCAGGCGATGCGCGAGGCGCTGCCGGTGTTTGGCCGCAAGATCAGAGGCTATGACCTGCCCGATGCGGTGCTGACGGGGGTCGAGACCCGCACATCGTCGCCGCTGCGCATAGACCGTGACGACGAGAGCCTGCAAAGCCCGAATTGCGCAGGACTGTACCCGGCGGGCGAAGGGGCGGGCTACGCGGGGGGCATTTTGTCGGCAGCGGTGGATGGCATACGAGTGGGCGAGGCGCTGGCCTGCGCCTGGGTGGGTGAACGATGAGTCGCGGTGCCTCGGACACGAGGGCGGGGACACAGGGCGGGTTTCGGGTTTTGTGCCTGATTCCGCCCATGACGCAACTGAACACGCCCTACCCCGCCAGCGGCTACCTGACGGGGTTTTTGCGCTCTCGAGGCATAGACGCGCGCCAGGACGACCTGGCTTTGAAGCTGGTGCTGGCCCTGCTGGGCCCAAACAAGTTGAAAGACCTGCGGGCGCAGGCCCTGGCCCTGCCCGAGGCCGAGCGCAGCGCCTCGGTCAACCAATTTCTGGATCACTTCGAGCGCTATGCGGGCACCATAGAGGCGACCTTGGGGTTTTTGCAGGGGCGCGACCCGACGCTGGCGCACCGCATTGCGGCGCGTGGCTTTCTGCCTGAGGGGCCGCGCTTTGCGGCGCTGGACAGCTATGGGGATGAGGGCGAGGAAGGCCTGGACCCGCTGGGCTGGGCCTTTGGCGCATTGGGCCAGCAAGACCGTGCGCGGCACCTGGCCACCTTGTACCTGAACGATTTGGCCGATGTGTGGCGTGACGCCGTGGATGAGCGGTTTGCCTTTGTGCGTTACGCCGAGTCGCTGGCGGGCAGCCAAGCGGACTACACGCCCATGGCTGAGGCACTGGCGGCTGCACCCAACTTGATCGACCAGACGCTGATCGATTTGACGCAGGAGGTGTTGCGGGCGCACGAACCCGACTTGCTGGTGCTGTCCGTGCCATTTCCGGGGGCACTTTATGGCGCTTTGCGCATCGCTCAGGCGACCCGGCGCGTGAACCCCGGCACGCGCATCGCGCTGGGCGGCGGCTATGTGAACACCGAACTGCGCCAGTTGGACGAGCCACGCCTGTTTGAACATGTGGACTTTGTCACGCTAGACGCGGGTGAACGCCCTTTGTTGAGCATCATTGAGCACCTGCAAGGCCAACGCGGCGCGTCACGCCTGCAACGTTGTTTCACCCGGGTGGATGGCGCGGTGAAGTACACCCATATGGCCGAGCCCGAAATCCCCTTTGACGAGGTGGGCACGCCGACCTGGCAGGGCTTGCCGATGGGCCAGTACCTGTCGTTGCTGGATTTGCTCAACCCCATGCACAGGCTGTGGAGCGACGGGCGCTGGAACAAGCTGACCGTGGCGCACGGTTGTTATTGGAAAAAATGCAGTTTTTGCGATGTGAGCCTGGACTACATCTCGCGCTATGACGCGGCCTCGGCGCAGGTGCTGGTGGATCGCATGGAAGCGCTGATCCAGGAAAGCGGGCAAACCGGTTTTCATTTGGTGGATGAAGCGGCCCCGCCCAAGGCGCTGAAGGCCATGGCCGAAGAAATTTTGCGCCGAGGGCTGAAGGTGAGCTGGTGGGGCAACATCCGGTTTGAAAAAACCTTCAGCCCCGAGCTGGTGGAGTTGCTGGCCGAGAGTGGCTGCATCGCCCTGTCGGGCGGCTTGGAGGTGGCCTCGGACCGGTTGCTGAAGCTGATGAAAAAAGGCGTTTCGGTCGAGCAGGTGGCGCGCGTCACGCGCCGCATGTCGGAGGCCGGGATTTTGGTGCATGCCTACCTGATGTATGGCTTTCCGACCCAGACCACGCAAGACACGGTAGATGCGCTGGAGTATGTGCGCCAGTTGTTTGAAGCAGGCTGTCTGCACAGCGGGTTTTTTCACCGCTTTGCCTGCACGGTGCACTCGCCCGTGGGGCTGGACCCGAAGGCCTATGGCATTGAATTGTTGCCCCTGCCTGAGGGGAAGTTTGCACGCAATGATGTGGGTTTCATCGACCCCACCGGCACCGACCATGAGTTGCTGGGCCGGGGGCTCAAAGCGGCCATTTACAACTACATGCACGGCATCGGGCTGGCACGTGATGTGCGCGAGTGGTTTGACCTGCCCAAGCGGCAATGCCCCAAGCCCACGGTGCGCCACGACACGGTGGCGCGGTGGCTGCAGGGGCGGTGAATACGGGCTTTGAATGAAATAGGGCCGCAGAAGCGGCCCCGGGCACCCGAGCGGTGAGATCAAGACGCCTGCAAGGCGGCGATGCGCTCTTCGAGCGGAGGGTGGCTGGCAAAGAGTTTGCCCAGGTCGCCGGTGATGCCCATGGCGGCCACACTCTTGGGCAATTCGCCCGATTGCATATGTCCCAGGCGGGCCAAGGCGTTGATCATGGGTTGCTTGCGGCCCAACAGGTCTGCCGCACCTTGATCGGCCCGGAATTCACGCTGGCGGCTGAACCAGGCCACGATCATGGAGGCAACAAATCCCAGCACGATGTCGAGCACGATGCTGGTGATGTAGTAACCCATGCCGGGGCCGGTGTTTTCTTCGTCGTTTTTGCGCAGGGCGCTGTCGACCACATAACCCACCACGCGGCTGAGGAACACGACAAAGGTATTGAGCACGCCCTGGATGAGCGTGAGGGTGACCATGTCGCCGTTGGCAATGTGGGCGATTTCGTGGCCCAGCACGGCCTCGACCTCTTCGCGGGTCATGCCCTGCAAGAGGCCCGTGGAAACCGCCACCAGGGCTGAGTCACGGAATGCGCCGGTGGCAAAGGCGTTGGGCTCGCCCTCGTAGATGGCGACTTCGGGCATGGCGATGCCGGCTTTGGCCGACAGGCGTTGCACGGTGTCCACGATCCAGGCTTCATCTGCCGATTGGGGCTGGGTGATGACTTGCGCGCCCGTGCTCCATTTGGCCATGGGTTTGCTGAGCAAGAGCGAGATGATCGCGCCGCCAAAGCCCATGACCAACGAGAAGCCCAGCAGTGTGCCCAGATTGAGCCCGTTGGATGTGAGAAAGCGATTGACGCCCAGCAAACTGGCCACCACACCCAACACCACCATGACGGCCAGGTTGGTCAAGACAAACAGAACGATGCGTTTCATGAATGATCCGTATACAGCCCCACCCTTGGGGCCGATGCCTTGCATGGTAAGGGCGAAGTGGCCAAAATCAAGGGCTGTCCCTTTTTCCTTACAGAAAATGGGTGATTAGGGAAGCTCTGCAAAACTCGCTGAGTGCAAGTTTCGCCCAAAATCGGGATGCCATGCAAGGCGGATTTCGAAGCAGATATCCGGAGAAATCTGCAAGAAATCCAACGAAGCAGGGCGCCCGAGTTTGGGATGAAACGACGCATGGGGTTTTGCAGAGCTTCCCTAGGTCCAGTGGGTGGCGCCTACCCGTGCTGAAAATTTCGGCGCAGATACTCATCGAAAAGAGGCACTGTGAATGCGATATCCCCATGTGACGGGCTATAAATCATCCCTTTTCTGATAATGGTGGAGCGACGTGGTCCCAGGTTTTGGCCTGAACACCCCCGAATCGGCATAGAAATCAGGGTGTTCATTGGCGGGCCACCAGCCGGGCAGGCCCAGCACAGGCAGAGGGACAAAGGGTTTGCTGGCCAGGTGGGCCGCGTTAAGGGCCAAAGGGAGATGGCGTTCGAGGGCGGCGTCAAGCGCCAAGGCATCCAGATGGAGCGGATCGTCCCCCGCGCCCAGCCCCGGCAGGTCGACCCACAGCACATGGGCGGTGATGGATTTGTAGGGTTGCACCAGTTTTTCGAGCAGGGCGTGGCCGAAGGGGATGACCCGGGTTTGCGCCCACAAGCCGCGCTCGCGCACGAACAGGGTGTGCCAGTCGTGCCGGCTGTGGGCGTCGCGCAAGCGAGCGGGCCCGCACAACAGCAAGGCGTTTTCGTCCAGGAGGGTGAGCGCGTCACGCACCGGCCCGCGCGTGGCACCGACGCCACTGGCCGCAATTTGTTCGGCTTGCAAAGCGTTGAGGTGGCGCTTGATGGCGGGGAAGCGCAGCCAGCACAGGCCGTTGAGCAAGTCGTGCAGGTTGTCGCGGGTGGGCACGCAGCGGGTGCGAAAAATGAAGGCCTCGTAGGCCTCGCCTTCGGGCAGACTGGACTGGGGCACAAAGCGCAGGCCGTCAAGCGCAGCGTGATGGGCCGCGCCCGGCACCCCACCGGGCGGCGCAAGGCGCAGCGCATTGAGCGCGTCGGCCACGCTGTCACCACGGCTGAGCGCCTGGCGCACAGGCGTGAGCCAAGGCGCCAAAGGGGCGAACCAGGGGCGGGATAAATCGATGGGCTGGGCTGTGCTTAGGCCACCATGCGCCAAGGCAGCACCTCGCCCCCGCGCAGGGGCTTGAGTTCGGCTTCGCCAAAGGGCACGGTGACAGGGGCACGCCAATCCTGACGTTGCAGGGTGATGTGCCCGGTGTTGCGCGGCAGGCCGTAAAAGTCAGGGCCGTGGAAGCTGGCAAAGCCTTCGAGCCGGTCGAGCGCCCCGACGGCATCAAAAGCCTCGGCGTACATCTCGATGGCGGCGTGTGCGGTGTAGCAACCGGCGCAGCCGCTGGCGTGTTCTTTGAGGGCCGCCGGGTGCGGGGCGCTGTCGGTGCCCAAAAAGAATTTGGGGCTGCCGCCGGTGGCGGCCTGCACCAGCGCCTGGCGGTGCTCTTCGCGCTTGAGCACCGGCAGGCAGTAGTAATGCGGGCGCACGCCGCCGACAAAAATGGCGTTGCGGTTAAAGAGCAGGTGATGTGCGGTGATGGTGGCGGCGACAAAGCGGTCGGCCTGGGCCACGTACTGGGCGGCCTCTCGGGTGGTGATGTGCTCGAAGACGATTTTCAGTTCAGGAAAGTCGCGGCGCAGGGGAATGAGATGGCGATCGATGAACACGGCCTCGCGGTCAAACAGGTCGATGTCGCTGTGGGTGACTTCGCCATGGACCAGCAGTTTCAGGCCGTGCTTTTGCATGGCTTCGAGGGTGGCGTAGGTTTTGCGGATGTCGGTGACCCCGGCGTCGCTGTTGGTGGTGGCCCCGGCCGGATAGAGTTTGAGTGCGACCACCCCGGCATCGCGCGCACGCTCGATTTCGGCGGGGGGCAAGTTGTCGGTGAGGTAGAGGGTCATGAGGGGCTCGAAGGAGACCCCCTGGGGCACGGCTTCCAGAATGCGCTGGCGATACTCGATGGCCTGCTGCGCGGTGGTGACCGGCGGCTTGAGGTTGGGCATGATGATGGCGCGGGCGAACTGCGCGGCAGTGTGGGGAACCACGTCGCGCATGGCGGCGCCGTCACGCACGTGCAAGTGCCAGTCATCGGGCCGGGTGAGTGTGATGCTTTGGATTTGGGGGCTCATGCCCCGATTATCGGAGAATATCCATGAAGGGCCGTGGTGGCAGCGTATGCAGTGGACCGCCCCGTGCGCTCAGTGCTGCAGGATCTTGGCCAAGAACTCTTTGGTGCGTGTCTGACGGTTTTCCGGGTGGTTGAAAAACTCGTCGCTGCTGCAGTCTTCCAGAATGCGCCCGCCCACATCCATGAAGATGACGCGATCACTCACTTTGCGGGCAAAGCCCATTTCGTGGGTAACCACCATCATGGTCATGCCCTCTTGGGCCAGGCCCATCATGACTTCCAGCACTTCACCGACCATCTCGGGGTCGAGCGCCGAGGTGGGCTCATCGAACAGCATGACGATGGGGTCCATGCTGAGGGCACGGGCGATGGCCACGCGCTGCTGCTGGCCGCCAGAGAGTTGTCCGGGGAATTTGTCCTTGTGCGCCATCAGCCCCACGCGGTCGAGGTATTTCAGGCCGCGCTCGTGGGCTTGGTCGGGTGAGCGGCCCAGCACCTTGACCTGGGCCAGGGTGAGGTTCTCGGTGACCGATAGATGAGGGAACAACTCGAAGTGCTGAAACACCATGCCGACGCGGCTGCGCAACTGGGGCAGCGGGGTGGCGGGGTCATGGACCGGCGTGCCGTCGACCCAGATTTCGCCTTTTTGAATGGGTTCGAGCGCGTTGATGGTTTTGATGAGCGTCGACTTGCCCGAGCCCGAAGGGCCACAGACGACCACCACCTCGCCCTTGGACACCCGGGTGCTGCATTCGTTGAGCACCTGCACCGGGCCATACCATTTGGAGACGTTTTTGAGTTCGATCATTTTGGTTTTTCTCCGGTTCAGCGCACGATGGCCACTTTGGCCTGCAGGCGGCGCACCCAGCTGGACAACATGAAGCAAATGATGAAATAGACCACCGCCGCCAGCAAGTAGGCCTCTTCGGGGCGGCCATAAATCTTGCCTGCCGTGACAAAGCCCTTGAGCAAATCGTAGGCCCCGATGGCATAGACCAGCGAGGTGTCTTGAAACAGGATGATGGTCTGGGTCAGCAACACAGGCAGCATATTGCGCAGGGCCTGGGGCAAGATGATGTGGCGCATGTTCTGGCTGTAGGTCAAACCGACCGCCTGCCCGGCCATCACCTGGCCGCGCGGGATGGACTGGATGCCGGCACGCATGATCTCTGAGAAATAGGCCGCTTCAAAGGCGATGAAAGTGATGACGGCGGAAATTTCAGCCCCGATGGGCTTGCCGATGACAAAGGGGATGAGCAGGTAAAACCACAGGATGACCATCACCAGCGGGACCGAGCGCATGCCGTTGACGTAGGCAGTGGCGGGCATGGCCAGCCAGGTGCGGCCCGAGAGTCGCATGAGGGCCAGCAAGGTGCCCACCAACAAGCCACCCAGCGTCGCCACGATGGTGAGCTGGACGCTGAAGATCAGCCCTTTGAGCAAAAACTTGAAAAACAGGTCGGCGCTGATGAAATCGATGTCAAAACCCATGGCTCAGTGCCCCGCGCCGGTCTGGCCAGCGGCAATGAAACCCGGCACCCGGGTGCGGCGCTCGATGAGCGCGAACACCCGGTTGACGGCAAAGGCGGACAGCGCATAGAGCGCTGTCACGGCCAAATAGATTTCAATCCCACGAGAGGTTTCTTCTTGCGCCTGCATGGCGAACATGGTGAGCTCGGCAATAGAGACGGCAAAGGCCACCGAAGAATTTTTCAGCAGGTTCATGGACTCGCTGGTGAGCGGTGGCAAGATGATGCGCAGGGCCATGGGCATGAGCACATAGCGGTAGGACTGCCAAGTGGTGAGCCCCATCGCCATGGCCGCATAACGCTGACCGCGCGGCAAAGACCCAATACCCGCCCTGACCTGCTCGGCGATGCGGGCCGAGGTGAAGAAGCCCAAGCCAAAGACCACCAGCAAAAAGCCGGGGAATTGCTGCATGGGGGGGATCAGCTTGGGCAGAACGAAATACCAAAGAAAAATCTGCACCAGCAAAGGAATGTTGCGGAACAGCTCGACCCAGGCGTAGGCGAATCGGCTGAGCCAGGGGCTGTTGGGCAGGGTGCGCAACACACCCACCCCCAAACCAAACACCATGGCCACGACCCAGGCGGCAGCGGCCACAGACAAGGTCCAGCCCCAAGCCTCGAATATCCATTCGAGATAGGTACGGCCACCGCCGTCGTCTTGTAAAAATACCCCCCAGTCCCAGGTCATGTCAGATGGGTTACTTCTTGCCGTACTCTTCCATGGGCTTGTCGTTCAGATTGGCCCAAGCCGCCTTGGTGTTGTCGCTGGCAGGCAAACCGACACGGGTGTTCTTGGGCGCAATGGGTTGGACAAACCACTTGTCGTAGATCTTGGCCAACTCGCCGCTTTGAGCCAGGGCACGGATGGTGTCGTCGGCCACTTTCTTGAAAGCGGGGTCGTCTTTGCGCATCATGATGGCGATGGGCTCGACCGACAACACTTCGCCCACAATGCGGAAATCAGCAGGGTTCTTGGCGGTGGCGATGTTGCCGGCCAGGATCTGGCCGTCCATCACGAAGGCATCGGCACGGCCCGATTCGAGCAGCAGGAAGCTCTCGGCGTGGTCTTTGCCATAAACCTCTTTGAAGTCGACACCGGCACCGCGCTCATGGCGACGCAGGTGCTGGACCGAGGTGGTGCCAGTGGTGGTGGCCACATTCTTGCCGTTGAGCTGGTTGATGGAGGTGATGCCCGAGTTGGCTTTCACGGCGATGCGCACTTCTTCCACATAGGTGGTGAGGGCAAAGGACACGTCACGCTGACGGGCAGCGTTGTTGGTGGTGGAGCCACACTCGATGTCGACGGTGCCGTTTTGCGTGAGCGGGATGCGGTTTTGCGAAGTCACCGAGACGTAGTTGGTCTGCAGCTTGCGGCCCACGGCTTTTTCAGCCTGCTCGATGATTCGTTGGCAAATTTCGACATGGTAGCCCGCATACTTGCCGTCACCCAAGGTGTAGGACAAAGCGCCGGATGAGTCGCGCACGCCCATGGTGATGGTGCCGGAGGCTTTGACTTTTTCGAGTGTGTTGGCAGAAGCGGCCATGGGGGCAGCCAGTGCAGCGACGCAGGCCAATGACAAAAGATGCTTTTTCATGATCAATCCTTGTGAGAGGTCTAAAAATGTCATCTTAAGTGAAATTGCGGCTTTTCTTCACAATGTCATGGGCAAAACGGGGTCAAAGGGCTGTACAAGCCCAAGGGTTTCCCCTGAAATGAACACGGCTTGAGGTAGCATTCGCACCCAATTCATCATGAAAACCGTCCACACCTTAAACGACTTGCACCAGGCACTTCACCCCCAGCAGCGCCGTGTGCTGGTGCCTACCATGGGTAATTTGCACGAAGGACACCTGCGGCTGATCGACACCGCGCGCCGACATGGTCAGCAAGTGGTCGCCAGTATTTTTGTCAACCGTCTGCAATTTGGCCCGCATGAAGATTTCGACCGCTACCCGCGCACGTTGGCCCGCGACTGCGAGATGTTGGCCGGGCGGGGTTGCGATGTGGTCTTTGCGCCCCATGAGCAGGAGCTATACCCTCAGCCCCAGACCTACAAGGTACACCCGGACGCGGCGCTGGCCGATATCTTGGAGGGGCATTTCAGGCCCGGCTTTTTCATCGGGGTCTGCACGGTCGTCATGAAGTTGCTGTCGTGTGTGCGGCCGGACGTGGCGGTGTTTGGCCAAAAGGATTACCAACAGTGGCGGATCGTGGAGCGCATGGTGAGCCAGTTTGCCTTGCCGACGCGCATCGTCGGCGAGCCGACCTGCCGTGCCGACGACGGGCTGGCCCTGAGCTCACGCAACAGCTACCTCAGCGCCCAGGAGCGGGCGCAAGCGACAGCGCTTTATGCGCAACTGCGCGCCATGGCCCAATCGGTGCAGACCGCGCCAGCCGGGCGTGTAGAGGTGCAGGCGCTGGAGGAGCAGGCCCGCCAGGCGCTGCAAGCGCAGGGCTGGCAGGTGGACTACATCACCGTGCGCCGCCGCATGGATTTGTTGCCGCCCCAAGCGGGCGAGGCCGTGGCCGGGCATTGCGTGGTGCTGGCCGCCGCCAAACTGGGGGCCACCCGGTTGATCGACAACCTGGAGATCTGAGGCGCAGGCCCGGGGTGTGCAGGCGTCGGCGGGCAATGCCGCCGATGGCCCTCACATATTGCGGCGATACTGACCACCCACCTCAAAGAGGGCGTGGGTGATCTGGCCCAGTGAGCAGCAGCGCACCGCATCCATCAGCACTTCGAACACATTGCCGTTTTCGATCACGGCTTGCTTGAGGCGTGCCAGCTGCACCGGGGCCTGCTTGGCATGGCGGGCGTGGAAGTCGCGCAGACGCTTGAGCTGGCTTTGTTTTTCTTCTTCGGTGCTGCGGGCCAATTCGAGGGCGTCGGGCACCGGGTCGCCGTTGGGATTGCGGAAGGTGTTGACACCGATGATGGGGTACTCGCCGGTGTGCTTGAGCATCTCGTAGTGCATGCTCTCGTCTTGGATGCGGCCACGCTGATAACCG
>JBEBAJ010000059.1:0-11129 GCA_041158965.1 Pseudomonadota bacterium
CCCCTGGGGTAACGCACGGCCACCGGGCCATTTTGCGCATAGGCCACCGAGAGCAATTCGCGGCATTCGTTTTCGTCGCTGGGACAGGCCAGGGCCATATTGGGCACGCAGCGCAAATAGGGGATATCGAACACCCCGGCGTGGGTGGCGCCGTCGGCCCCGACGATGCCCGCCCGATCCAGCGCAAACACGACCGGTAAATTTTGCAAAGCCACGTCGTGGATGAGCTGGTCGTAGCCGCGTTGCAGAAATGTGGAGTAGATGGCCACCACAGGTTTCATGCCCTCACAGGCCAAACCGGCTGCCAGGGTGACGGCATGTTGTTCGGCGATGCCGCAGTCGACATAGCGTTGCGGGTGCAGGCGGCTGAACTCGACCATGCCCGAGCCTTCGCGCATGGCCGGGGTGATGCCCACCAAGCGGGGGTCATGGCTGGCCATGTCGCACAGCCATTGGCCAAACACCTGGGTGTAGGTGGGTTTGCGTGGGGCGGTGGCGGGTTTCAAGCCCACAGCAGGCTCAAATTGCCCGGGGCCATGGTAGTTGATGGGGTCGCGCTCGGCCGGGGCGTAGCCTTTGCCTTTGCGGGTGACGATGTGCAAGAACTGCGGGCCGGGCATGGCGCGCAATTGGGCCAGTCGTTCCGCCAGGAGGAGGACGTCATGTCCATCGATGGGGCCATGGTAGGTGAAGCCCAATTTGGCAAACAGCGTCTCGGGTTGCACCCAGCCGTTGGCCTGTTGTTCAAATTGACGCGCCAGTTCAAACAAGGGGGGTGAGATTTCGCGCAAGCGCTGGCCCAGGCGTTGGCGGGCCTGTGCAAAGCGGCCTTGCATCAGGCGATTGAGGTAGTCGCTGAGGGCGCCCACCGGCGGGCTGATCGACATGTCGTTGTCGTTCAAGATGACGAGCAAGTCCAATCCACTGCTGCCGGCATTGTTCATGCCCTCATAAGCCATGCCCGCACTGAGGGCGCCGTCCCCGATCACGGCCACCACTTTGCGCGGCTGATCTTGCAACCGTGCCGCCATGGCCATGCCCAAGGCCGCCGAAATGCTGGTGGAGGAGTGGGCCGTGCCGAATGCGTCGTATTCGCTTTCGTCGCGGCGCGGAAAACCGCTGATGCCCCCGCGTTGTCGCAAAGTGTGCATGCGCTCACGCCGCCCGGTGAGGATTTTGTGGCCATAGGCCTGATGCCCCACATCCCAAATGATGCGGTCATGCGGCGTGTCGTAGACCCGGTGCAGGGCCACTGACAACTCGACGGTGCCCAGATTGGCGCTGAGGTGTCCACCCGTTTTCGCCACGCTGTGCAAGAGGTGTTCGCGCAGCGCAGCGGCCACTTCGGGCAACTGATCGTCGCGCAAACGCCTCAGTGCGGCGGGGTCGGTGATGTCGTCGAGCAAAGACATGGTGGTGGGCCTTGCGGTGGTTTTGAGCCCGAATTTAGGCTGAAATCGGTTTTGTGTCAATTATGGTTGACACTCTACATTGTCGCACCAGATAATAAAGTATCGGCCAATCCACCAGGCTGGCCCTGGCCCGATGGGCGCTTCCCGTTGATAAGAAAGCAGACAGATGGCACTGAGTTACCCCTTTGCGGCGTTGGTTGGGCAAGAAGACATGGCCCTGGCCCTGCAAATCGTGGCGGTCGACCCCTCGGTGGGGGGGGTGTTGATCATGGGAGATCGAGGCACCGGTAAATCGACCGCCGTGCGGGCCCTGGCCGATTTGTTGCCCCCGCTCAAGGTCGTCAGTGGCTGCCCCTATGGCTGTGACCCGGCCCAAAAACCCGCCGGGGCGTCCTGCAGCAGCTGCGGCATCAGCCCGTCGCGCAAAACCGAAGCCAGGCCGGTGCCCGTGATCGACCTGCCCCTGGGGGCCACAGAAGACCGGGTGGTGGGTGCGCTGGATCTGGAAAAAGCGCTGGTGCAGGGGGTGCGCGAATTCGCGCCAGGCCTGTTGGCCAAGGCGCATCGCGGCTTTTTGTACATCGATGAGGTGAATTTGCTGGAGGACCATTTGGTCGACCTGCTGATTGATGTGGCGGCCTCGGGCGAGAACCTGGTCGAGCGCGAGGGTCTGAGCCTGCGCCATCCGGCCAAATTCGTGCTGATCGGCAGCGGCAACCCGGAAGAAGGCGAGTTGCGGCCCCAGTTGCTGGACCGCTTTGGCTTGTCGGTCGACGTCAAGACCCCGCAAGACCTGGATGTGCGCATGCAGGTGATTTTGCGCCGCGATGATTTTGAGCGCGACCCGGCCGGGTTTCGGGCGCAATGGCAAGACGGCAATGAACGACTGCAAAAAAAGGTGCTCAAGGCACGCAAGCTGCTGGGCGAAGTCAAGACCGACGAGGCCTTGTTGCGGCAATGCGCGGCCCTGTGCCAAAAGTTGGGCACCGATGGCCTGCGCGCTGAGCTGACGCTGCTGCGTGCCAGTCGGGCCAGTGCCGCGCTGGCAGGGGCCAAGAAGGTGCAAACCAGCCATCTGCGCGAGGTGGCGGTGATGGCGCTGCGGCACCGATTGCGCCGCGACCCGCTGGATGACGCCGACTCGGGCGTGCGGGTGCAACGCGCCATGGATGAGGTGCTGGGTGCATGAGATCGGCCAGCGCCGAGGCTGACCCCGCGCTGGCTCAGGCCTGGCAAGACGCGCTGTGGGCCTTGCAGGCGCTGCAAGTGGATGGCGCCGCATTGGGTGGGGCGTGGCTGCGGGCCCGCCACGGCCCGGTGCGGGAAGCCTGGCTGCAAGCCGCACAGGCGGCGGCCAACCGCAGCTTGCGTTTGCCGATCAGCGCCGATGACATGGCCCTGATGGGTGGCATTGATTTGGGGGCGACGCTGCAAAGCGGGCAGATGTGCTGGCAAACCGGCTTGCTGGAACGTGCCGACGGGGCCTGGGTGACTCTGCCCATGGCCGAGCGTGCACCCCGAGGCTTGTTGGCGCGTGTGACGCAGGCGATGGACAGGGGATGGGTGGAAGACGGGCGCGGACAACGGCGCCCCAGCCGCTTTGCCTTGCTGGCGCTGGATGAGTCTGACCCCGAGGAAGGCGGTCTGCACCCGAGCCTGGCCGACCGCCTGGCCTTTGTGCTGCACATCGATTCTTTGCCCATGCAGTGGGTGCAGGCGAGCCCGCCCTTGAGCGAAGCCGAGGTGGCCCTGGCGCGGCAAAGGCTGGCGCGGCAAGGGGGCATGGAAGATGCGTTGCGGGCCCTGTTGGAAGTGGCGGCCAGCTTGGGCATCAACGAGACACGTGCCACTCAAATGGCCTGGCGTGCCGCCTGTGTGAGCGCCGCCATGCGAGGCGCGCAGGCGGTGGGAGAAATCGATTTGACCCAGGCCATCCGGGGTGTGCTGGTGTCACGCGCCCGGCGTTTCCCGAGTGCGGCTGACTCACCCCCCGAGCCAAGCGAGGCCCCGCCCGCAGAATCGGACACACCGCCTGAACCCGGCACCGACCCGGGTCAAGGCGAGCCCCTGCCCCCGCCGGAGATGTTGCTGGCCGCCAGTCTGGCCAGCTTGCCGCCGGATGTGCTGGATCGGTTGGTGTGGCAAGCGCAAGCGCCCCGCAGCGCCAGCGCCCAAGGGCACAGCGGCGAATTGCGCCGCAACCAGCAACGGGGGCGGCCCCTGCCCTCTCGACCCGGGCGTCCGGGTGAGCAAGCGCGAATGGATGTATTGGCGACGCTGCGGCATGCAGCCCCAAGGCAGCGCTTGCGCGCAACCGCGAGCGAGGCCCCGTCCAACGGGCCGGCACGCCGATTGAAGCTGCGCGCCGAAGATTTCCACACGCGGCGTTATCAGCAGCACAGCCCCACTTGCTTGATCTTGGCGCTGGATGCCTCGGGCTCGGCCGCCTTGCATCGGCTGGCGCAGGCCAAGGGGGCGGTCGAGTTGCTGCTGGCGCAAAGTTACGCCAGGCGCGACAGTGTGTGCGTGATCGGTTTCAGGGGCGCACACGCCGAATGCCTGTTGCCACCGACCCGCTCTTTGGTGCGGGCCAAGCGCGCCCTGGCCGGTCTGCCCGGCGGTGGCGGCACACCACTGGCCAGCGCCTTGCAACTGGCGCTGGAGCAAGCGCGGTTGCTGCGCCGCGAAGGGCAAACCCCTTTGCTGGTGGTGTTGAGCGATGGCCGCGCCAATGTGAATTTGCAAGGCGTGGGCGGGCGACAAGAGGCGCAGGCGCAAGCGCAGGCCATGGCCCGGCTTTGGGGCAATAGCGGTGCCGCGGCGCTGTGGATCGACACGGCCCCGCAACCCGAGCCTTTGGCGCAAGCCTTGGCGCAAGCGATGCAAGGCCGTTATTTGCCGATGCCCCATGTGCAATCGCAGCGTCTGGCCGCAGCCATGGCCTTGCCACGGCAACACCCGGCGGGGTGAGCGTGTTAGACCGCCTCTATCCCGTGCCGGACTGGCCCACGATGCGCCACCAGTGGCCCCATAGCGCGCACAGCGTGTTTGTGCGCTGCGGCGAGATGCGCTGGCATGTGCAACGCATGGGTCAGGGGCCGGTGTGCCTGCTGATCCACGGCACCGGGGCCTCGACCCACACCTGGCGCGATGTGATGCCACTGTTGGCCGCGCACTATTCGGTGATCGCGGTGGATTTGCCCGGCCACGCTTTCAGCCATCCTTTGCCCCATCAAACCCCGTCGCTGCCGCACATGGCGCAGGCTTTGCTGGCTTTGCTGACCCAATTGCAAGTGAGGCCCGCTTTGTGGGTGGGCCATTCGGCGGGTGCGACCATTGCCGCACAGTGCCTCTTGGACTCCGCCTGGCTGGCGCAGGGTGAGCCCGGGCGCTTGGTGGCCCTGAACCCGGCGTGGCTGCCCATGCCGGGCAGTGCACGCTGGTTTTATCCGCTGGCGGCTTGGGTGGTGGGGCACAACCCCTTGTCGGGATGGCTGGCCGCCAAGCAAGTGAGCTGGGCCCAAATGGCCGACAAAATGTTGGCGCAAACCGGCTCGACGATCGATGAGGAGGGGCAGCGGTGCTACCGATATCTGCTGTCTCAACCCAGCCACGCGCGCGGGGTGTTGCAAATGATGGCGGCTTGGAACCTGCTGGCGTTTGAGCCGCAGCTGTCAGGCCTGAAGGTGCCGGTGCAGATGCAAATCGGGCTGGCCGATGGCACCATACCGCCCAGCCTGGCCGACCGCGCTCAGGTGTTGCTGCCCCATGCGACGCGCCTGGATTGGCCAGGCCTGGGGCATTTGGCGCATGAAGAAAAACCGCAGCAGTGCGTGGCGGCGATGCTGGCGGGGTGAGTCGAGGCCAGCGCTTCCCTATGGATCGCTGCTTTAAGCGGCAAGTGATCAAGCCCCAAACGGCCCATTGAGCACCACGTTTTGCCAGTTCAACAAGCCCGCCGTGCTGACCCAAGCCAGATAAGGCAGGTTCAGCAGTGCCGCCGGGCGCGACACGCGCCATAGGCCGACGATCAAGGCCACGATGGACAACCACAGAAAGCCCCACTCGAACATGGCCCAGTCGGGCCGTTTGAGGGTGAAGAACAGGGCGCTCCAGAGCACATTGAAGAAGGCGTTGGCGGCAAACAGCAACACCACACGGCGGCGCGAGTGCGGCCAGGGGGCAGCGTGCCAGGCCAGCCAGCCGCTGATGGCGGCGAGTGTGAAGATGGTGGTCCAAATGGGGCCAAACCAGAGATCGGGGGGCTTCCAACCGGGTTGCTGCAGCCCCAGGTACCAGGGGCCAATGTCGGTCAAAGCGCCCCCCACACCGGCCACCGCATAGCTGATGGCCAGCGCGACCCACAAACTGGGCCAGCGGGGAGGAAGGGTCATACGCGTGCGAATCCGAACAAGTGTGCCAAATCTTTGAAGAAGATTTTGACATGCGCCATCGGTTTGCGCCGAACGAGCCGCTTGTTCATGTACGCGTCAAAGGTCAATTGCTGCACGTCGCGGTCGTCGCACATGGCGACGAAGCGCTCGCGACGGCGATCGTTTTGGTACCAGAAATACTGCATCAGCCCCAGCACCCAGAACACCTTGCCGTGCTCTTTGAGGAAACGCTGGCGGGCCCGGCGCAAATGCGCCGGATTGGCGCTGTCCAGAAACTGGTGGGCGGCCTGCGCGACCATGGTGCCGCAAGCCATGGCGTAGTAGATGCCCTCGCCCGATGAGGGGGCCACCACGCCGGCGGCATCGCCGGTGAGGATGACGTCGCGCCCGTTGTCCCAGCGCGGCAAGGGTTTGAGCGGGATCGGGGCGCCTTCGCGGCGCAAGGTAGACGCCCCGGTCAAGCCGGCCGCGGCACGCAATTGGGCCACGCCGGTGCGCAATGAAAAGCCTTTGTCGGCGCTGCCGGTGCCGACACTGAGCGTGTTGCCGTGCGGGAAGACCCAACCGTAAAAATCGGGCGACAGGTGCCCCTGGTACCAGACATCACAACGCTCAGGGTCGTAGCCGTCCTGACCACGGGGGGCTTGCAAGATCTCGTGATAGGCGAACACCAGTTTGGTCTTGTCGGCGTTGGCGATGGCCTGGCGCGCCACCTCGGAGCGGGCACCGTCGGCCCCCACCACCAATCGGGCATGGGCACGCACCGGGGTGGTCTGCCCGTGGCTGTCGCGCCTTTCGTAGTGCACCCATTGGCCGCCATTGGGGTCGGCCTCCAGGCGATCGAAGCGGCCACGCTCGCGCAGTGCGCCGTGACGGGCCGCGCGTTGGCGCAACCACTCGTCAAACACGTCGCGGTCAACCATGCCGACATAGCCGTTGTCGATGGGGATGTCGACCTGCCGGTTGGAGGGGGCCACCATGCGGGCGCATTTGATTTTGGCGACGATCAATTCGTCGGGGATGTCGTAATCTTGAATGAGGCGTGGCGGTATGGCACCGCCACAGGGTTTGGTGCGGCCTTGGCGATCGAGCAGGAGCACGTGCCAGCCCTTTTGGGCGAGTTCCTGGGCCGCGGTCGCGCCCGATGGGCCGCCACCGATCACAATGGCGTCAAAGTGCGCTTCGTTCATGACAACCCCTTTTGCCCCAGGGCGGGGCGTGCGGACATTTCGGCGTGCGACGACGCCAGACTGAAGCGGCCCACATGCACGGCACACAAGGCCGACACCATGAACATGACTGCTTCCATGGAAAACACCGAGGCATAGGCCCAACCTGATTCGCCCCAGACACCGTGCGCCAGATCAGACAAGGCCGTGCCCAGCACCCCCCCCAGGCCAAAGGCCAGCGCTTGCGCAGCGCCCCACAAACCCATGCGGGTGCCCTGACTTTGGTCGCCTCCGGCGTTGGCCAAACGCATCATGGTGGCGATGGCCGCGATGGAGAAGGCACCGTTGGCCACGCCCAGACAGACGACGTTGGCTTTCAGGGGCCAGGTGCCGCCTTGCAGCCCGGCGGTGGCCAAACCCGCCATGGCCAGGGCCGAGACCAGACAACCGCCCACCATCCAGGCTTGCACGCTGCCCAGACGCCCGGCGACACGTCGACTGCCCGCCAAGGCCACGGCCAACATGCCGATGAGGACACCGCTGTGATGAACGCCAGAGAGTTGGGTGGTTTCACCAGGGCTCATGCCAAAAATGGCCCCGGCAAAGGGTTCCAGCACCAGGTCTTGTGAGCTGTAGGCCAGCATGCTGAGGAACACAAACCAGGTGAAGAGCTTGGCCTGCGGGTCTTGCCAGACCTGGGCCATGGCTTGGCGAAAGTCACCCAGGCTGCGCATGCGCGTGCCCGGGTCGGCCTCGGCCAAAGGCTGCGTGCCCGACTCGAGGCCCCAGAGGGCCAGAACGGTGACCACCACGATCACGCAGGCCAGACCGGCGGTGACGTCGATCAGCCGCTGGGGGCTATAGGGTTCGATCAACCGGCCCACAGAGACGGCGGTCAGGGCAAAGCCCATGATCATCATGACCCAGACGGTGGTGGCGGCCGGGGCCCGCATGGCCTCGGGCACGCGCTTGGACATGAGGGTGAGCAAAGAGGTGCCGGCGGCGCTGACGCCCAAACCGATCAGGCCAAAGGCCAATGCGGTGAGGGCCAGCCCCTGCCCCTGCGCATGGGCCATGTGGGTGGTGCCCACCGAGGCCAATACGCCACCGATGGCCAAAGTGGTGACGCCACCGATCATCCAGGGCGTGCAGCGGCGGCCCTGGTCGGCGCCGTAGCCCATGCGCGGGCGCACCATCTGAATGACGTAATGGAAACCCACCAGCAGGCCGGGCACCAAAGCGGGCAAGGCGAGCTCGACCACCATGATGCGGTTGAGGGTGGAGGTGGCCAGGACCACCATGGCACCGAGACAGGCTTGCACCAGGCCCAGGCGAACGATGTGGGTCCAACCCATGGGCCGGGAAGAGTGAGAACGGTTCATGCCACGGCTCCTAGAGTGCGCAGGCCCCAGGCACTGACCATCATGCCGCTGACGAACAAGGGCACGCCAAAAGCACTGACGGCGAGGGCGCGCGCCACGGGTTCATCGATGAAACGGCGCATCAGTGGCCATTGGGCCACCGACAACAAAAAGACCCCGGCGGCGTGGTACGGCAAGTCGAGGTGCAACAAATAGGCGACCACGCCCCACTGGGGCAATAGCATCATCAGGCAGGCGACGATGGCGGCCCGGCGCACGCCCAACTGCACAGGCAGTGAGCGCACGCCCATGCGGGCATCGCCCTGGACCGATTTGAAATCATTGAGGGTCATGATGCCGTGCGCCCCCAGACTGTAGAGGAGGGCCAGCACCAGTGAGTCTGATTCAGGCATGGCTCCGCCCAACATCACGGCGGTGCCGGTGATCCAGGCCAAACCTTCGTAACTGAGGGCACAGGCGGCGTTGCCCCACCAGCCGTTGGCCTTCAGGCGCAAGGGCGGCGCGCTGTAAGCCCAGGCCAGAAATAGACCCAGCAAGGTGGCGTAAAAGCCCCAAATGCCCAGCTGCCATGACCAGAGCACCGACAAGGCGGTCCACAAAATGGCGATGTACAAGCCCCAGCGCCCCGGCATGCGCCCCGAGGGGATGGGGCGGTGCGGCTCGTTGATGGCGTCGACATGGCGGTCAAACCAGTCGTTGACGGCCTGGCTGCTGGCGCACACCAAGGGCCCGGTCAGCACCAGGCCCAGCAAGATCAGCCCGGTTTGGCCCGACAGGCCTTGACCGGATGCGACCACGCCACAGGCAAAGGCCCACATGGGGGGGAACCAGGTGATGGGCTTGAGCAGTTGGGCGACTGCGCTGGGCTGTGGGAGCTGCATGCCCTCATTTTTTGGGCAGAGCAGGGAAATGTCAAGTGATGTTTACACTTTTATTTGTCAGAAAGAGGTATACGGGCTAGATTTTTTCGTCTTCTGACAACATCCCGAAGCGGCGCAGTTTGACATACAGGCTTTGGCGGGACAAACCCAGCATTTCGGCGGCCGAGGCGCGGTTGTTTTGGGTCATGGTCAGGGCCGACTGAATGCAGCTGCGCTCAATCATGTCAGTGGTCTCACCAACGATGTCCTTGATGGGCATGCGACCGACCAAACCAGAGAGTTCGGAGAGCTGTCCGGCCAAGGCGGGGCTGGCGGCGGGGGAGTCCATCACCCGCTGACGCTGCACGTCGCGCACGAAAAAGGCATAGGGGGTGTCGGGCTCGGCCAGGGCGATGGCGCTGATCTCGACCGGTACGTTCAAGCCAGACAAGGTTTTGAGTTCGGTGGCGAAGCCGCGCACCGGGTGCGATTGGCGCAAGTGGGTGTTGATGACGCCCCAGTCGACCGAATTGCGCCCCAGCCAATCTTCGATGGGCTGGCCCTGGAGTTGGCCGGCAGAGAGGGCCCCGACCAACTGCAAAAATTCTTCGTTGGCTTCCTGAATGCGGCCCTGGCGGTCGGTGAGCAAAAGCCCCACCGGAGCCCGTCGCAAGAGCTCGTCCAGCGGATCGGCCACACCCGGATTGGATTTGGCGGGCGTGGGCAATGCGTCGAGCGCGAACATGCGCAAAAGGATCTGGGCGCCGCTTTCCTGTCGGAACATGACGCAAGAGACCGAGCAATCGACACTGGCCCCCACCGGACGGGCACGGCAGATTTCGATGCGCCCCGTGGCCAGGGCCATGCGCAAGGCGGCCTTGAGGTCGTCGCGGCCCGCTTCTTCGAAACAATCGAGGGCATCGCGCCCCACCAGACGGCGCTGGCTGTCGCGCAACAGAGCCTGGGCGGCGATGTTGGCGTCTGAAACTTTGTCGGTGTTGGCGTCGACCAACAACACAGGCTCGCGGCTGGTATCGAGCAACACCCGGTAACGCGATTCGACATGGCGCAGTCGCACAAAGTCGCGCTCCATCGATTGCTGGGTTTCGACCAGCCGACGCTGCAATTGGGAGATGGCCTGCATGTCGCGGCCCAGCAAGAGGAGTTTGCCGCTTTTATCGAGCAACATGCCGGTGTATTGCACGGCGATGTCATCCAGACCGGGAACCGGGTGATTGACCTGTCGCCAGCCCCCGTCGCTGTCGGCGCGACAGGCTTGAATCAATTCGCGGATTTTGACCTGGCTCTCAGGGGTCACCAGCTCGATCAGGGTCTGGCCCAGCCAGCGCTCGCAGCCCAGGGCGTTGAGTTCGGGGCGCACCATGGACACATCGACGATGCGGTCGTTGGCATCCAGCAGCAACGCAATGTCTGCGGTCTTTTCGATGAGTCGAAGAAGACCAGACGGTTTGAGTGCGGGGAGGTCCATGAGGCGTGGTTTTTATTGTTGTTGGGGTCAGTTTGGTGTCAGCGTTAACTGTAAACCAAAGCAAGAGTGTAGCAACAAATACCCGCTTAAAAAGCAGGGCCAGTGGGTTTGAAGCCTAGACTGGCGCGCTCGACTGTGCCGGGTGCGTCCAGACCCAACCAGTCGATGCCGAGGTCGGTCAAGCGCTGGGGTTGAGACAAGGCCAATGGGCCGCCTGCGATCACCACCATGTGGGGGTTGGGGCTGATCTGGCGGGCCTCGCGGATGAAAATCTTGAGGGCTTGCAGTTGTCGTTCGGTGCTGACAGACAGCGCCAGCACATCAACCCAGTGGGCCGAGAGTTGCCTGAGCACATCGGCGTCGGAGCGCGGTTGCTCGACCAGGGTATACCAACCAGCCCGGCGGAAAAATTCGGACACCATG
>JBEBAJ010000060.1:0-11097 GCA_041158965.1 Pseudomonadota bacterium
GGTGGGTGGTGAGGGTTTCGAACCCCCGACCCCCGCCGTGTGAAGGCGATGCTCTACCACTGAGCTAACCACCCACTTCGTCTTCGCATCAATCAGCGAAGACCGCAATTATGCCATATTTGTGCCCTGTCTGAACACCGTTTTGCCCCCGCTGGCCTTGTCCATCTGCGTCAGCACCTCTTCGTGCTGGGCCAGTTCTGCCTCGGTAGGTTCGATGACAGGCAATTGGAACTGGCTGAGGTCTTGGCGAATGGCGGCTTGCCCGGGCTCGCTGCCAGATGGCCCCAGGTCAATCAGCAAGGCGTCTTGGCCACGGGTCATGCCGATATAGACCTCGGCCAGCAACTGGGCATCTAACAAAGCCCCGTGCAGGGTGCGCCCCGAGTTGTCCACGCCCAGGCGGTCGCACAAGGCATCGAGGCCATTGCGTTTGCCGGGGAACATTTCTTTCGCCATGGCCAGACTGTCAACCACCTGCCCCACCAACTCGGTCACAGGTCCCAAACCCAATAATTCGAATTCTTTATTGAGAAAACCGATATCGAAGGAGGCGTTGTGGATGATCAGCTCATCGGCCCCTTGCAGATAGTCGCGCAGCTCTTGGGCGATGGCGGCAAATTTGGGTTTGGTGCTTAAAAACTCGGTGGTCAAACCGTGCACATTCAAAGCGCCCTCTTCGCTGTCGCGCTCGGGGTTGATGTAATGGTGCAGGTTGCGGCCGGACGGCTTGCGATACATCAATTCCACGCAACCGATCTCGACAATGCGATCGCCCGATTGGGCGTTCAGTCCCGTCGTTTCGGTATCGAGAATGATCTGGCGCATGTCAGTGGTTTTCTTTGGCGTGATTGATGGTGTAGCGCGGAATCTCAACGACGAGGTCTTGCTTGCCCAGAATCGCCTGGCAGCTCAGACGCGATTGGGGTTGCAGGCCCCAGGCGCGGTCTAGCAGGTCTTCTTCCTCTTCTTCGGCCTCGTTCAGGCTCTGAAAGCCTTCTTTGACGATCACGTGGCAGGTGGTGCAGGCGCAACTCATGTCACAAGCGTGTTCAATTTTAATGCCGTTGTCCAGTAGGGCTTCGCAGATGCTGGTGCCTGCGGGCGCGTGGATTTCGGCCCCGTTGGGGCAATATTCGACGTGGGGCAGGATTCTGATGTGGGTCATACGGTGTTACACAGACTCGATGTTTTTACCGGCAAGGGCCGATTGAATGCCTTTGTTCATGCGCCGGGCGGCAAAGGGCTCGGTGGCTTGGGCCAGGCGCTCGGTGGCGGCTTCGACGGCCTTGGCGTCTTCCAGTGTTTTGGCTTGCAGCAGTTCGGCCATGAGGCGATCGATCTCGGCGCGTTCGGCCTGGTTCAACAAGTCGCCGTCGGCTTGCATGGCGCTGCGGGTGGCCAGCCACATGCGGTCGGCGTCGACGCGGGCCTCAACCAGCGCACGGGCGCGCATGTCTTGCTCTGCGGTGGCAAAGCTGTCTTGCAGCATGCGGGCGATTTGGTCGTCGGACAGGCCATAAGACGGCTTGACCTGGATTTGCGCCTCGACACCGCTGACCTGCTCTTTGGCCGACACACTGAGCAAGCCATCGGCGTCAACGGTGAAGGTGACCCGGATGCGCGCCGCACCGGCCGTCATGGGCGGAATGCCGCGCAGCTCAAAACGCGCCAGGCTGCGGCAATCGGCCACCAAGTCGCGCTCGCCTTGAACCACGTGCAGGGCCAAGGCAGTTTGCCCGTCTTGGTAGGTGGTGAAGTCTTGCGCCATGGCGGTGGGGATGGTCTGATTGCGCGGCACGATGCGCTCGACCAGGCCACCCATGGTCTCTAAGCCCAGGGAAAGCGGGATCACATCAAGGAGCAACAATTCGCCATTGGGGTTGTTGCCTGCCAGCTGATTGGCCTGTATGGCAGCGCCCAGGGCCACGACCTCGTCGGGGTTGAGGTCGGTGAGCGGCGTGCGACCAAAGAGCTGGCCCACCGCTTGCTGAATGTGCGGCATGCGGGTTGAACCACCCACCATCACCACGCCTTGAACCTCTTGCACGCCGACATGGGCGTCGCGCAGGGCTTTGCGCACGGCTTGCAGGGTGCGTTGGGTGAGTGACTGGGTGGCGTCTTCAAAGTCGGCACGGCTGATGGTGCACCGGATTGCAAATCCGTGCAGGTCTGCGTCAAAGTTTGCGCTGTTGTGGTCGGTCAGGGCTTCTTTGCAAGCACGGGCGCTGATGCGCAACTGGGCCAGCGCGCTGGCAGACAACTCACCCACGTGTCCGCTGCGCTGCAAGGCCAGGTCAGCCAACGCCCGGTCGTAGTCGTCGCCGCCCAGGGCGGAGTCGCCGCCGGTGGACATGACTTCAAACACCCCTTGCGACAAGCGCAGGATAGAAATGTCAAATGTGCCCCCGCCCAAGTCATAGACGGCATAAATGCCCTCGGCGGCGTTGTCCAGGCCATAAGCGATGGCGGCAGCCGTGGGTTCATTGATGAGGCGCAGCACATTCAGGCCGGCCATCTGGGCGGCGTCTTTGGTGGCCTGGCGCTGGGCGTCGTCAAAATAGGCGGGCACAGTAATGACCGCGCCATATAGGTCGTCGTTGAAAGTGTCTTCCGCACGGTAGCGCAATGTGGCCAATAACTCGGCGCTGACCTCCACCGGTGATTTGGGCCCGAGCACGGTGTTGAGGGCCAGCATGCCGGGCTGGTCGATGAATTGGTAGGGCAAGGCGTCGCGACGCGCCACATCAGCCAACCCCCGTCCCATGAAGCGCTTGACCGAGACGATGGTGTTGACAGGGTCGCTGGCGCGGTGCGGCAAGGCGTCAAACCCGATCTGGCGCCCGCCGCCATCGACATAGCGCACCACCGAAGGCAGGATCACCCTGCCCTCGCCATCGGGCAAACATTCGGCCACACCGTTGCGCACGCTGGCCACCAGCGAATGGGTGGTGCCCAGATCAATGCCCACCGCAATGCGGCGCTGGTGCGGGTCCGGGGCCTGGCCCGGTTCTGAAATCTGCAGTAAAGCCATAGGCGCTTATTGTCGCTGGGTTTGGCAGTGGACAGCCTCGGCCGCACAATGACAAGATGAAACCGATGGATTTTTGGGGCTGGCCAGAAAAGCGCGAAAGACATTGCGATGGCAACCACGAGCCACTGGGCCAGAGAGGAAAAGACGCGATTTCATGGGATGGTTAGTTCGCCTAGCGGTCGAGGCGATCTTGAATGTCGTCGGCAAAGCGCTGTATGAACATGAGCGTGCGCACCACATGGCTGGCGGCTTGGGGGTCGCATTGATCGTCAAGCAAGACCGCCAGTTGGGCCACGCTTTGGCGCTGGGCCGCGCTGACTGCGTCGAGCAAAGCCTCGATCTGATCGGGGGTTTGGGCGTCGTCGAGGTCTTCACGCCACTGCATTTGCTGCATCAGGAACTCGGGCGGCATGGCGGTGTTGCGTTCAGCGTCGATCGAGACCCCGGCCAATTCGCACAGATAGGCGGCACGCCGGATGGGGTCGCGCAAACGCTGGTAGGCCTCGTTCACACGCACCGACCACTGCATGGCAACCCTTTGGGCGGCAGCGCCCTGGGCGGCAAAACGGTCGGGGTGGGTTTGGCGTTGCAGGTCTTTCCTGCGATCATCCAGCGTCTTCAGGTCGATCTGAAAGCGCCGTGGCAGGCCCAGCAAGGCAAAGTCGTCATCGGTGAGGGAGATCACACGCGGAAAGATTCGCCACAGCCGCAGCGGTCACGCTCATTGGGGTTGTTGAATCGGAAGCCTTCGTTGAGCCCCTCGCGCACAAAGTCGAGTTCGGTGCCATCGATGTAGGCCAGGCTTTTGGGGTCGACCAAGACCTTGATGCCGTGCGCCTCAAAGACGACGTCTTCGGGTTCGGGTTCGTCGACGTATTCGAGTTTGTAAGCCAAACCCGAGCAACCGGTGGTCTTGACCCCGAGTCGCACACCAAAGCCTTTGCCCCGTTTGCTCAAGTAACGGGTGACGTGGCGGGCAGCGGCTTCAGATACAGAAATGGCCATGGTGTTTAAGGATCAGGCTGCGTGTTTTTTGCGGTAATCGTCAACCGCCGCCTTGATGGCGTCTTCGGCCAGAATCGAGCAATGGATTTTGACGGGAGGCAGCGCCAACTCTTCAGCGATCTGGCTGTTCTTCAAAGAAGCGGCTTCATCCAGGGTTTTGCCCTTGACCCATTCGGTCACCAGGGAGCTCGAAGCGATGGCCGACCCACAGCCATAGGTCTTGAAGCGGGCGTCTTCAATGACGCCGGTGCTGGGGTTGACCTTGATCTGCAGCTTCATCACGTCGCCACAAGCAGGTGCACCCACCATGCCGGTGCCGACACTGTCGTCGCCCTTTTCAAATGAGCCGACATTACGGGGATTTTCGTAATGATCGATGACTTTTTCGCTGTATGCCATGTTGCTGTCCGGTGAAACAAAAAATCAATGGGCGGCCCACTGTATGGTGCTGAGGTCTACGCCGTCTTTGTACATCTCCCACAAGGGGCTGAGATCGCGCAAACGGGCGACGTTTTCAGTGATGGTTTGAACGGCGTAATCGATATCGGCATCTGTGGTGAAACGGCCCACGGTCATGCGCAAGCTGCTGTGCGCCAATTCGTCGCTGCGGCCCAGGGCGCGCAACACATAACTGGGCTCCAGGCTGGCCGAGGTACAAGCCGAGCCAGATGACACGGCAATGCCCTTGATGCCCATGATGAGCGACTCGCCCTCGACATAGTTGAAGCTGATGTTCAAGTTGTGGGGCACGCGGCGCTGCAAATCGCCGTTGATGAAAACCTGTTCGATGCCACTGAGGCCGTCAAGCAAACGCTTGTTCAGTCGTGTGGCGTGTGTCAGGTCCTGGGCCATTTCCAGCTTGGCGATGCGAAATGCCTCGCCCATGCCCACGCACTGATGGGTCGGCAAGGTGCCGCTGCGCATGCCGCGCTCATGGCCACCGCCATGCATTTGCGCTTCCAGACGAATGCGGGGCTTGCGGCGCACATAAAGCGCGCCGATGCCCTTGGGGCCGTAGGTCTTGTGCGAGGCCAGGCTCATCAGGTCAACCGGCAGCGTGGCCATGTCGATGTCCAATTTGCCTGTGGCCTGGGCGGCGTCGACATGGAACACGATACCGCGCTCACGACACATGCGGCCCAGCGCCTCAATGTCTTGAATGACGCCGATCTCGTTGTTCACGAACATGACACTGAGCAAGATGGTGTCGGGGCGCAGGCTGTCACGCACCAGATCGAGGTCAAGCAAACCGTTTTCCTGGACATCGAGGTAGGTCACCTCGAAGCCCTGGCGTTCGAGTTCGCGCATGGTGTCGAGCACGGCTTTGTGCTCGGTCTTGACCGTGATCAGGTGCTTGCCCTTGCCCTGATAAAAATGGGCCGCGCCCTTGATGGCGAGGTTGTTTGACTCGGTGGCCCCTGAAGTCCAGACGATTTCGCGCGGGTCGGCACCGATCAGATCGGCCACATCGGCACGGGCTTTTTCGACGGCTTCCTCCGCCTCCCAGCCCCAGGCATGGCTGCGCGAAGCGGGATTGCCAAAATGCTCGCGCAGCCAGGGGATCATGGCGTCAACCACACGGGGGTCCACCGGAGTGGTGGCCCCGTAGTCCATGTAAATCGGGAAGTGAGGGGTCATGGTGAGTAGGTGAGAAATTACTTGGCGAAGGCGTTGCCCAGGGCAAAGACCGAATTGGGTGCGTTCACGCGAATCGGCTTGACCACGGGGGCGCTGGAGATGGCGCGTTTGATGACCGGTTTGTCTTCGATCTGCACGCCTTTGGCCAATTGCTCGTCCACCAGTTTTTGCAGGGTGACAGAGTCGAGGAACTCCACCATGCGTTGATTGAGCGAAGACCACAGCTCGTGGGTCATGCAACGGCCTGACTCGCCCATGCAGTTTTCTTTGCCGCCGCAATGCGTGGCATCGATGGGCTCATCGACCGACACGATGATGTCGGCCACCGTGATGTCGCTGGCTTTGCGGCCCAGGGTGTAACCACCGCCAGGGCCTCGGGTCGACTCCACCAGGTCATGGCGGCGCAATTTGCCAAAAAGTTGTTCCAGATAGGAGAGCGAGATCTGCTGACGCTGGCTAATGGCAGCCAGGGTCACGGGGCCATTGTTCTGGCGCAAGGCCAGATCGATCATGGCAGTCACTGCAAAACGGCCTTTGGTGGTCAAACGCATGGTCTTTCTCCTTTCAAGAGAAAATGCCCGACAAAAGTCGAACGATTAAGTCAAGTATAGCTGAAACCCAAGCATTTTTCTCGGGCAATCGAAATTTACCTCAATTTCGTCGTGGACACAATCTCAGTATTTACCCTAGTTTTTCGCGTTTTACGCCATTTTGTCCATGGCAAACACCCTTCAGACCCTCTACAAAAAGGTGTTTTTGCATAGGACAAAACCCCCTCGGTGCCCCGCATGCACATGGGTGATTGACGACAAAGCCTTTTAGGGTGATTTTTTTCAATGGCGGCTTGGTTGCAGCAAGGCATCCAAAGTGAAGATCAGACGCATGAGGCCAGAGCGGACTCTCTCAGGTGTTGTGCGGGACATGGACGCCCAAAATGCGCTCGCGCAGCCGCGCCAGTTGATCGCGCACTCGTGCGGCCTGCTCAAACTCAAGGTTGCGGGCGTGCTCCAGCATGGCCTTCTCCAGTCGCTTGATCTCGCGGGCCAGCGCTTTTTCATCCATGTCTTCCAATTCGACATGCATTTGGGCCAGTCGTTCGGCCTCCAGTCCAGCTTTTTGGCTGTAAACGCCATCGATGAGGTCTTTGACCTGTTTGACCACGCTGCGCGGGGTGATGCCATGCTCAAGATTGAAGGCCATCTGCCTTTCGCGACGCCTTTGGGTTTCGCCCATGGCCCTGGCCATGGAGTCGGTGACGCGATCGGCATACAAAATGGCCTTGCCGCGCTCATTGCGAGCCGCCCGGCCTATGGTCTGTATCAGGCTGCGCTCTGAACGCAGAAAGCCTTCCTTGTCGGCGTCGAGGATGGCCACCAAAGAGACTTCCGGAATGTCCAAGCCCTCGCGCAGCAGGTTGATGCCGACCAATACATCAAAAGAACCCAGCCGCAGGTCGCGCAGGATTTCGACCCGCTCGATGGTGTCGATGTCGCTGTGCAAATACCGGACTTTGACACCATTGTCAGACAGGTAATCGGTGAGTTGCTCGGCCATGCGTTTGGTCAAAGTGGTGATGAGCACACGCTCACCCACTTGCACCCGCAGACGAATTTCTTGCAAGACATCGTCCACCTGGTGGGTGGCGGGGCGCACTTCGACCTCAGGGTCGACCAGGCCCGTGGGTCGCACCAGTTGTTCGACCACCTGTCCGGCCCGTTTGTTTTCGTAATCGGCCGGGGTGGCAGAAACGAACACCACTTGCCGCATGCGCTGCTCAAACTCTTCGAGCTTCAGCGGGCGGTTGTCCAGCGCACTGGGCAGCCGAAAGCCGTATTCCACCAATGTGGTCTTGCGTGAGCGGTCACCGTTGTACATGCCGCCAAACTGGCCCATGAGCACATGGCTCTCGTCCATGAACATCAGGGCGTCTTTGGGCAAATAGTCGGTGAGGGTACTGGGTGGATCACCGGGGGCGGCGCCAGACAGATGCCGGGTGTAATTCTCAATGCCTTTGCAATGCCCCACCTCACTGAGCATTTCCAGGTCAAAGCGTGTTCTTTGCTCAAGACGCTGCGCTTCCACCAGTTTGCCCATGCCCACCAGTTCTTTCACCCGATCGTTGAGTTCGGCTTTGATGCCCTCGACGGCGGCCAACACCTTGTCACGAGGGGTGACGTAGTGGCTGGACGGGTAGACAGTGAAGCGCGGAATTTTCTGTTTGACCTGCCCGGTGAGGGGATCAAACAATTGCAAGCCCTCGATCTCGTCGTCAAACAATTCGACCCGGATGGCCATTTCAGAGTGTTCGGCCGGAAAGATGTCGATGGTGTCACCGCGAACCCGAAAGGCACCGCGCACAAATTCCAGATCGTTGCGGGTGTATTGCATGCGCACCAACTGTCCGATGATGTCGCGCTGACCCATGGTGTCACCCGTGCGCAAAGTCATCACCATGCGGTGGTAACTCTCCGGGTCGCCAATGCCATAAATGGCGGAGACAGACGCCACGATGATGACATCGCGCCGCTCAAGAATGCTCTTGGTGCAACTCAGTCGCATCTGCTCGATGTGCTCGTTGATCGCACTGTCTTTTTCGATGAACAGGTCGCGTTGCGGCACATAGGCCTCGGGTTGGTAATAGTCGTAATAGCTGACAAAGTACTCGACCGCGTTCTTGGGGAAAAACTCCCGGAATTCGCTGTAAAGCTGCGCCGCCAGCGTCTTGTTGTGGGCAAAAACAATGGCAGGGCGACCGGCACGGGCGATCACATTGGCCATGGTGTAAGTCTTGCCCGACCCGGTGACGCCCAGCAGGGTCTGAAATGCTTCGCCGTCGGCCAGTCCCTCGACCAGTTTGTCGATGGCTGCGGGCTGGTCACCCGCAGGCGGGTAAGGCTGAAACAGCTCGAAGGGTGAACCAGGGTATTGAATGAACATCCGATGAGGATACCCCAAGCTTCGCGGCTGGGGCGAATGACGCGAAACAGCCGGAAAGCCGCCAATTTCCATCTAAAATCTGGGGTATTCCCTGACCAGAGACTCGAAATGAACCTTTTTACCGCCGTTGAAATGGCCCCCCGCGACCCGATCCTGGGTTTGAACGAGCAGTTTGCCGCCGACACCCACCCTCAAAAAGTCAATTTGGGTGTGGGGGTGTATTTCGGTGAAGACGGCAAGATGCCTTTGCTGGAGTGCGTGCAGCTGGCGGAAAAAAAGCTGATGGAGAAACCCACCGCCCGCAACTACCTGCCCATCGACGGCATTGCGGCTTACGACCAAGCCGTCAAAAGTCTGGTTTTCGGGGCCGAATCCGAGCCGCTCAAAAGTGGCCGTGTCGCCACCATCCAGGCTTTGGGGGGTACCGGCGGCTTGAAAGTGGGGGCCGATTTCCTGCGCAAATTGTTGCCTCAGGCCAAGGTGCTGATCAGCGACCCGAGTTGGGAGAACCATCGGGGCATCTTCACCAATGCCGGTTTTACCGTCGAGTCTTATGCCTATTACGACGCGGCACGTCGGGGCATAGACTTTGACGGCATGCTGGCGTCGCTGAAAGCCGCCCCTGCCGGCACCATCGTGCTTTTGCACGCCTGCTGCCATAACCCGACCGGCTACGACCTCACGCCCGAACAGTGGGACCAGGTCATTGCCGTGGTCAAGGCACGCGAGTTGACGCCGTTCCTTGACATGGCTTATCAGGGCTTTGGTCACGGTCTGGCCGAAGACGGCGCCGTGGTGGGCAAGTTTGTCGACTCGGGCATGCAGTTTTTCATCTCCACGTCTTTTTCGAAAAGTTTCAGCCTATACGGCGAGCGCGTCGGCGCCCTCTCCATTTTGTGTGCCGACAAGCCTGAAGCAGACCGCGTGCTGTCGCAACTGAAACTGGTGATTCGAACCAATTATTCCAACCCGCCCACCCACGGCGGTGCGGTGGTCTCCACCGTGCTCAACGACCCTGCCTTGCGTGCGATGTGGGAAAAGGAGTTGGGCGATATGCGGGTGCGCATCAAGCAGATGCGCCAAAAAATGGTCGATGGTCTGAAGGCGGCTGGCGTGAAAGAGGACTTCAGCTTCATCACCCAGCAAATCGGCATGTTCAGCTATTCCGGCCTGAGCAAACCCCATATGGTGCGCCTGCGCAATGAGTTCGGCGTCTATGGCACCGACACGGGTCGCATGTGCGTGGCGGCGCTGAACCTGCGCAATGTCGACCACGTGTGCCAGTCTATCGCCAAGGTATTGGCCGGCTAAATCAACCATGGGGGCGCGCTGTCCCCGGGTTCAGCCCCAAATGAATGAGCGCATTCCGATAGACGCCATCTGCCAGCTGTCGTTGAAGGTGACCAGGGGTTCATCGTCACGCCTCGCCCCGAGTGCATACAGGAACGGCCAATAGTGCTCCGGCGTGGGTTGGGCTTTGAGGTACAACGGCCCCAAAGACTCGGGCTGCGCCAGTTGTTCCACATCGCCCCCCGCCAGATGCTGGCACACCCAGTCGTCAAACACCATGGCCCACTCATACGCCTCTTGCTCGCTGGCTTGCGGCTGACGCAGCATGAGGTTATGCACCAGATTGCCGCTGGCCACAATCAGCAAGCCCTCGTCGCGCCAAGCGGCCAATTGACGCCCCATGGCCAAGTGATGGCGACCCGGTTGCTGCACATCGATGCTGAGTTGCAGGACCGGAATATCGGCCTGGGGGAACATCGGCTTGAGCACCCCCCAGCAGCCGTGATCCAACCCCCACTGGGCGGTATCGACCAAGACCGGGCCCAGATCGTCCGGGGCTTGCAAGGCTTGCGCCAAGGCGCGGGCCAAATCGGGGTCACCCGGCGCCGGGTACTGTTGATCGAACAAGGCCTGAGGAAAGCCGCCAAAGTCGTGAATGGTGCGTGGCTGCGCCATGCCGGTGATGTGCCAGCCTTGGGTATTCCAGTGGGCGGAAATGCACAAAATGGCACGGGGCTTGGGCCAGCGGCCCTGGGGACCGAACTCTTCCCCCAAACCTTGCCAAGCGGTGCGAAAAGGGTTGTCCTCGATGACGTTCATGGGGCTGCCATGCCCGAGAAAAAATACCGGTTGGCGTAAGACTGGCGTAGGTTGCGACATGGCGACACGATTGGAGGGTAAACTCCAATTTTACGCCGCCCAACCTGATATATTGGCAAGCTTGACCACCTTTGGGCGAACCACATGCTTTATCAAATTTACGAAACGCAAAGATCCTTGATGGAGCCTTTTGCCGATTTCGCGCAGGCCGCCTCCAAACTCTACAGCAACCCATTGTCTCCGCTCGGGCAAACCTCGGTGTCGCAACGCATGTCAGCCGCTTGTGACTTGCTGTATCGATTGGGCAAAGACTATGAAAAACCGGTCTTTGGCATCAAATCGGTGCCCGTGGACGGGGTGGAAGTGGCCATCCATGA
>JBEBAJ010000061.1:0-14725 GCA_041158965.1 Pseudomonadota bacterium
GGCAATGTGGCCGAAATTCAGGCCGGGTTTGAGCAAGCCTACCGGCAGCGCTTTGCTTTTTTGATGGAAGGCAAACCCCTCATGGTCGAGGCCGTGTCGGTCGAGGCCATCATTGCGGGCGACACGGCCCGCGAAGCCAGCCTGCCCTTGCACCCGCCCCGCACGGTGCCGCGTCGGGCCACCGTGCGTGTGTACACCGAAGGGCAATGGCACGATGCCGCTCTGGTGGTGCGCGAAGACCTGCGCGCGGGCGATCAAATCGATGGCCCCGCCATCATTGCCGAGCGCAACGCCACCACCGTGGTCGAGCCCGGCTGGCAAGCCAGGCTCACGGCACTCGATCATTTGGTTTTGCACCGCGTTCATGCGCGCCGCGAAACCTACGCCGCCGGCACTCGGGTCGATCCCATCTTGCTTGAAGTGTTCAACAACCTGTTCATGAACATCGCCGAGCAAATGGGCCTGCAGCTGCAAAACACCGCCTATTCGGTCAACATCAAAGAGCGCCTGGATTTCTCCTGTGCCATTTTTGACGAGGCCGGGCATCTCATTGCCAACGCCCCCCATATGCCTGTTCACCTGGGTTCCATGGGCGAGAGCATCCAGACGGTGATTCGTGAAAACGCCGGGGCCATGAAACCAGGCGATGTCTATGTGCTCAACGACCCCTACCACGGCGGCACACACCTGCCCGATGTCACCGTCATCACGCCGGTCTTTCTGCCGGGGCACGAGAATCCGGTGTTTTATGTCGGCTCACGCGGGCACCACGCCGACATCGGCGGCATTTCGCCGGGCTCCATGCCTCCCTTTTCGCGCACCATCGACGACGAGGGCGTTCAGATCCAGAACTTCAAACTGGTAGATGCCGGGCGTCTGCTTGAGGCCGAGATGCTGGCCCTGCTTGCCAGCGGACCTCACCCCAGCCGCAACCCGGCACAAAACATGGCCGATTTGCGCGCCCAGATCGCGGCCAATGAAAAGGGCGTGCAGGAATTGCGGCGCATGGTGGATCAATTCGGCCTGAAAGTCGTGCGGGCCTACATGGGGCATGTGCAAGACAACGCCGAAGAATCGGTGCGCCGCGCCATCGCCCGGCTGGCCGTGCGCTTTGGCGACGCCCAGACCCGCCGTTTCGATTTCCCACTGGACAATGGTGCCATCATCCGGGTGGCGGTCACCATCGACGCAGCCCGCCGAACAGCCAAAGTGGATTTCACCGGCACCTCGCCACAGCAGGACAACAACTTCAATGCCCCGCGTGCGGTTTGCATGGCGGCGGTGCTGTATGTGTTTCGCACCTTGGTTGAAGACGACATCCCGCTCAATGCGGGCTGCCTCAAGCCCATCGAGGTCATCATTCCCAGCGGCTGCATGCTCAACCCCCTGCCGCCCGCCTCGGTGGTGGCAGGCAATGTAGAGACCTCCAGTTGCATCACCAACGCTTTGTATGGCGCATTGCAGGTCATGGCGGGCAGCCAGCCCACCATGAACAACTTCACCTTCGGCAATCAGCGCGTGCAGTATTACGAAACGATTTCCGGTGGCACAGGGGCCGGTCCCCTGTTTGACGAGCAGGGCCAAACCCGTGGGGGCTTCAACGGCACCTCGGTGGTTCAGGCCCACATGACCAACTCCAGGCTCACCGATCCGGAAATTTTCGAGTTCCGCTTCCCCGTGCGTCTGCTCAGTTACGCCATTCGAACCGGTTCCGGCGGGGCAGGGCAGTGGCGCGGTGGCGATGGCGGCATCCGGCGGGTTCAATTTCTCGAGCCGATGACGGCGGGCATATTGTCCAACGGGCGCATTCATCCGGCTTTCGGGCTCGAGGGCGGGCAGGCAGGCGCCCCCGGCATCAATCGCGTGCTGCGGTGCGATGGCCAAACTGAAGAGTTAGGCCATATCGGCCAGGTCGAGGTACAGGCCGGCGACGTGTTTGAAATCCACACGCCCGGCGGCGGCGGTTACGGGCGCGCCGACAAGGCCTGAATGTAGCGGCCCACGCCGGTGGCCACATCGGCGAATGCGTGGTCGCAACCGGCCTGTCGCAATGCGCCCAAATCGGCCTGGGTAAAGCATTGGTATTTCCCGTGCAGGGCAGCCGGGAACTCGATGTACTCGATCAACCCCTGCTGCACGGCCTGGGCCAAGGTCAGTGCCGACTCGCCACGCAAGCCACGATGGCTGTTGACCACGGCCAGCGCCACATCATTGAAAGGCTGGGCACGGCCCGAACCCAGGTTGTAGAGGCCGCACACATCGGGGCGATCGAAGAACCACAGGTTGACCGCCACCACATCATTCACGTCCACAAAGTCGCGCTGCTGCTCGCCTTGGGCATAGCCGCCGTAAGCCCCAAACAGTTTGACCTTGCCATCTTGTAAAAATTGATGGTGCTGATGAAATGCCACACTGGCCATGCGGCCCTTGTGTTGCTCGCGTGGGCCATAGACATTGAAATAGCGAAAGCCCGCCACCTGGGCACGGGCTTGCCCGAAGTCGGCGCCGATCTGTCGCCTGACCCACTGGTCGAACAGCAGTTTGGAGTATCCGTAGACATTGAGCGGGCGTTCAAACTCAGGGCGCTCGATGAAAGTGTCTGAACCCCCGTAAGTGGCCGCTGAAGAGGCATACAGCAGGCGCACCCCCTGACCCTGGCAGGCCAGAAAGAGCGATTTGGACACCTCAAAGTTGTTGGCCATCATGTATCGGCCATCGCTTTCCATGGTGTCGCTGCAGGCCCCTTCATGGAACACGGCATCGATATCGCCATAGTCGCCATCGGCGAACCTGATGTAAAACTCGGGGTGATCGATGTAATCGGCGATCTGCAAATCGGCCAGGTTGCGGAATTTGTCACCGTCGCTCAAATCATCGACGGCCAGGATGTCACTGATGCCACGCTGGTTCAGACCCCGGATGATGTTGCTGCCGATGAAGCCGGCTGCGCCGGTGACCACGATGCTCATGTGCTGCTCCTGTTCCTATGCAGTCATGCCGACAATTCGGCCCAACTGACGCTGGCCGTGCCAAATTTGCCCACCACGATGCCCCCTGCCTTGTTGGCCCAGGGCAAAGCCTCGCGCAGGCCCATGCCGCTGCCCAACAGGGCCGCCATGGTCGCGATCACGGTATCGCCCGCGCCTGTCACATCAAACACCTCCAGCGCCTGCGCCGCCACATGGCAGGCCCCGGCATCGTCAAACAGGGTCATGCCCTCTTCACTGCGGGTCACCAACAGTCCCTGCAGGTCCAGTTCCCGGCGCAAATCCTGCGCCAATTGGGTCAATTGCGCCTCACTGCGCCATGGGCCCACCACTTCACGCAATTCGGCCCGGTTCGGGGTGATGACCGTCGCCCCCCGATAGCGCGAGTAGTCATTGCCTTTGGGGTCGATCAGCACAGGCTTGCCTTGGGCTCGGGCCAGACCGATCATGTCGGCCACATGCGTCAAGCCGCCTTTGCCGTAATCGGAAAACAGCACCGCTTGGTGCTGGGGCAGCAATTGCTCGAAGCGTTGCTTCAGCGACGCCAGCACCTCATGGTCAGGCTGGTTTTCAAAATCGGCACGCAGCAACTGCTGTTGCCGTCCAATGATGCGCAACTTCATCGTGGTGGACAGCCCGGGGTCTTTGCCCAGTTCAGCGGCGATGCCGCTGTGCGACAGCAGTTCGCGCACACGGTCGCCGGTGGCATCGGCACCGACCACGCTCAACAAACTGGCTTGGGCCCCCAGATTAACCAGGTTGAAGGCCACGTTGCCACAGCCGCCCAAACGGTCCTCTTCGCGTTGCACGTGCACCACTGGCACCGGGGCCTCGGGGCTGATGCGCTCGACCATGCCGTGCCAATATCGGTCCAACATGACATCACCCACCACCAGCACGCGGGTTTGGTGCAATCGTTCAGGGCTGGGCAGGTTCATAGTTCCTCCACTCTGCGGGGTGGGTAACTGTCCCAGGCCTGGCAGCCGGGACATTGCCAAAAATGTCGTTGCGCCTCAAAACCGCAGGCGGCGCACCGATAGCGCCGCAGCGGTTGCACCGCCCGATCCAGTGCCCGCTCTATCGCCGGGCGCTCTGATTCATGGGTAAAAGGCTCAGAGGCCAGCCAAGCCCGGGCCGCCACCAAAGAAGGCTCTTTTTGCAAATGTTGGGCGTATCGGCTTTGCACATCGGCCAGACCCAGGGCCTGATCCAATGTGGCCAATGCCTCCATCACATCCAGTGAGGGCGAGGCTTGTGCGTGCTCAAGCAACCAATCATGCACCTCCTTCGCTCTGTCCTGAGCCAGCGCCAGCTGGGCCAGGCCGGGGGCCAGCAAAGGCACAAAGCGGGGCATGGCTTGTGCCAGTGACAGGCGATGCTGCAAGGCGCTGGCCTGGTCGCCCCGGGCTTGGTATTCGTCGGCCAGCGCCAAACGGGGGCGCACCGCTTGGGGGGCCACTTCGCAGGCTTGGTTCAACAAGGCCATCCGCTGGGCATGGGCCTCGGGCGGCAGGGTGGCCGCCTGTTCACACAGGTAATGCGAGCGACGCACTTCAAACCCCGCTTCGCCACTCTGGCTGAGTTGGTGTGCCACTTCCCCGGCCGCCGCCCAATCGCGCGAGCGTTCATGAATATTCAGCAAGGCCAGCCGGGCTTGGCTTTGCAATGGGGTGTCGACCAGCAAACGCAGGTTTTCTTCGGCGCGATCGAGCAAACCGGCTTTCAGAAAATCCAGCGCCAGGGCGTGTCGGGCGCGTTGCCGATCGCCAGGGCTCAGGTCGGCCCGCGCCAGCAGGTGCTCATGCACCCGGACGGCGCGCTCGAATTCACCCCGGCGGCGAAACAAATTACCGAGCGCAAAATGCAATTCGGAGGTGTCCGGGTCTTGCTGCACCGCCTCAATGAAGGCATCGATGGCCTGATCTTGCTGCTCGTTGAGCAAATGGTTCAGACCCTGAAAATAGGCCTTGGGCTGGGTGCGGTTTTCAATTCGCAACTGGCGCAAATCCAGCCTCGAGGCCAACCACCCCAACACAAAAGCCAGCGGCAGGCCCACCAGAGCCCAGGACAGGTCAAGTTCCATGTTCAGCTTGTGTCGCGGAGGTGGCGGGGGCAGGGGTCACCTGCGCTTTCTGGGCAGCGCGTCGTTCTCGCCACCAGCGCGGCACCATGGACAACACCCCGATGCCCATGCCCAGCGCAAAAGCCGCGAGCACAACCAAGACCAAGGGGGTATGCCATTCGGTGCCAAAGAAAAAGCGCACCGTCACGTCGTCCTGATTGTTCAGGGCGAAAGCAAACAGGGTAAAAAAGATGGCCGCTTTGAGCAGGGTTTGCAGCAGGCCAATGAGTCGCTTCATATCGCCATTGTAGGTCGGACGGGCGACCCGCAGGTCGCCTGTGCCCCCATTACTTTGGCTGATCCACCGCTTCGCGCAAGGCCTTGCCCGGCTTGAAGTGTGGCACCCGTTTTTCCGGGATGGCCACACTCTCCCCCGAGCGCGGGTTACGGCCCATGCGAGGGGGGCGGCGATTCACCGAGAAGGTGCCAAAGCCGCGCAACTCAATGCGGTGCCCGCGCGACAAGGCCTCGCTCATGGCGTCGAGCAGGGTCTTGACGGCGAACTCCGCATCCCGGTGCGTCAACTGGCCAAAGCGATTGGCCAACTCTTCGACCAGGTCAGAGCGCGTCATGAGTTGTTGTCAAGCTTGGCACGCAACAGGGCGCCCAGGCTGGTGGTGCCCGCGTTCTCGCGCGATGACTGCTGATTCAGGCTGGCCATGGCTTCTTGCTGGTCGGCCGCATCCTTGGCCCGGATCGACAACTGGATGTTGCGGGTCTTGCGATCCACATTGGTGACCACGGCATTGACTTCGTCGCCTTCCTTGAGCACATTGCGGGCGTCGTCCACGCGATCGGCCGAAATCTCGGAAGCACGCAGATAGCCCACGATGTCCTCACCCAGATCAATTTCGGCGCCTTTGGCGTCCACCGTCTTGACCTTGCCAGTCACGATGGCGCCTTTGTCGTTGATCGACACAAAGGTCGTGAAGGGGTCGGCGTCGAGTTGCTTGATGCCCAAAGAGATGCGCTCGCGCTCGACATCGACGGCCAGCACGATGGCTTCCACTTCCTGGCCCTTCTTGTAATTGCGCACAGCGGCTTCGCCGGTCTCGTTCCAAGACAGGTCAGACAGGTGCACCAGACCGTCGATGCCAGCAGCCAAGCCCACGAACACGCCAAAGTCGGTGATCGATTTGATGGGGCCTTTGACACGGTCGCCACGCTTGGTGTTTTGCGCGAATTCCTGCCAGGGGTTGGCACGGCACTGCTTCATGCCCAAAGAGATGCGGCGCTTGTCCTCGTCGATCTCCAACACCATGACTTCGACCTCGTCGCCCAGGGCAACGATCTTGTTGGGGGCCACGTTTTTGTTGGTCCAGTCCATTTCAGACACGTGCACCAAACCCTCGATGCCAGGCTCGAGCTCGACAAAGGCGCCGTAATCGGCGATGTTGGTGATCTTGCCAAACATGCGGGTGCCTTGGGGGTAGCGGCGGGCCACGCCCATCCAGGGGTCGTCGCCCATTTGCTTGAGGCCCAGCGACACACGGTTCTTCTCGGTATCGAACTTGAGGATCTTGGCGGTGATTTCCTGGCCGGCTTGCACGACTTCGCTCGGGTGTCGCACACGACGCCAGGCCATGTCGGTGATGTGCAGCAGTCCATCGATGCCGCCCAGATCCACAAACGCACCGTATTCCGTGATGTTCTTCACCACGCCTGTCACGACAGCGCCTTCTTTCAAGGTCTCCATCAGCTTGGCGCGCTCTTCGCCCATCGAAGCTTCGACCACGGCACGGCGGCTCAAAACCACGTTGTTGCGCTTGCGGTCAAGCTTGATGACCTTGAACTCCATCGTTTTGTTCTCGTAAGGCGACAAGTCTTTGATGGGGCGGGTGTCAATCAGTGAGCCGGGCAAAAAGGCGCGAATGCCGTTAACCAGCACGGTCAGGCCGCCCTTGACCTTGCCACTGGTGGTTCCAGTGACGAACTCACCCGATTCCAGCGCTTTTTCCAGCGACAGCCACGAAGCCAGGCGCTTGGCGGTGTCACGGCTCAGGATGGTGTCGCCATAGCCGTTTTCAACGCTGCTGATGGCCACCGAGACGAAGTCACCGGCTTGGACTTCGACTTCGCCCTGGTCGTTCTTGAATTCCTCAATGGGCACATACGCTTCAGACTTCAGTCCGGCGTTGACCACGACGTGATTGTGCTCGACGCGCACCACTTCAGCAGTGATGACCTCGCCAGTGCGCATTTCAGAGCGCTTGAGGGATTCTTCAAACAGGGCGGCAAAAGATTCAGACATGATTTTCCTAGACCGGTGCAGGGAAGAGGCCAGCCCCATTGCTAAGCCACATGATCTGAACCGGAAGTGGGTTGCGACGAAATCGCGGATTAAAGTTTCCAAACCCCAAGGCCAATGCGCATGCAGCGCGGGTGGGAGCCGTTGGGGGCCAGCGCGCCCAGAAAAAGCTGAGCACAAGCCTATTGTATCCAAAAAGTCAGCCATCACTCATTGCACGGCCCCCGGGGGGGCTGAATCAGGGGTGGCAGCTATTGCGCAGAGCCAAAAGTTGTATACACTTGGCGCATCCGTCGCAGCGGAGCCAGGTTTCAACTCAAGCCCTCTTGAGCCCTTGTTCGCGACCCTCAGTCCCTCACAGCGCCCGCGGTGGTGAGAGGACAACGCCACAGCCCCTGCTGGGGCCGCATGAAACGCCGGGAATAGATGATGGATGCTTATTTGCTCGATTGGGCCAATTTGTTGTTGCGCTGGTTGCACGTCATCACCGCCATCGCCTGGATCGGATCTTCCTTCTACTTTGTCTTTCTGGACAACAATCTGCTCAAGCCGCAGTCGCCCGATTTGCTGGAAAAAGGGGTCGACGGGGCCATGTGGGCGGTGCACGGCGGTGGTTTTTACAACCCCCAAAAGTACATGGTGGCCCCCAAAAAGATCCACTCCAAATTGCACTGGTTCTATTGGGAGGCATACACCACCTGGCTAAGCGGCTTTGCATTGTTCACGGTGTTGTATCTTTTCAACGCAGGCACCTTCCTGATCGACAAAAGCCTGTTCGATTGGTCGCCCACGGCGGCCATCGTCACCGCGCTGGCTTTTCTGGTGGTGTTCTGGTTGGTCTACGACACCATCTGCCGGGTGCTGGGGTTCCAGAAAAACGGAGAGGCCAAGGTCGGTCTGGCCATGCTGGTGGTGATCGGGTTTTCTTGCTGGTTGGCCTGCCAGTTGTTTGCGGGCCGTGCCGCCTTTTTATTGGTCGGCGCCATGATTGCCACCACCATGAGCGCCAACGTCTTTTTCTGGGTCATCCCGGGACAGCGCAAGGTGGTTGCGGCCATGACCAGCGGCCAGCCTTACGACGCCTCAGCCTTGGCCATCCACGGCAAGCGGGGCAAACAGCGCAGTGTCCACAACACCTATTTCACCTTGCCGGTGTTGTTTGCCATGCTCAGCAACCACTACAGCTTTCTCTATACACATCCGCAGCATTGGTTGATTTTGTTTGTGATGATGTTGGCGGGGGCCCTCATCCGCCAGTTCTTCGTGCAGCGCCACGCCTACCATTTGGGCCGTGCGGGCAATCCCTTGCCCTTTGCCATCGCCGGTTTGGCGGTCATTTTGGGCGTCATCGTTTGGCTCAAGCCCCAACCCGGCCCCGCCGATGCGGCGGCGTTGGCAGCGCCACCTCCCGCGCTGGCCCAAATCGAGTCCATCATTGAGCAACGCTGCCTCACCTGTCATGGCGCACAGGTGCAGATGAAAAACATACGCCTCGACAGCACAGAGCTCATTCGCGCCAATGCGCAACAGATCTACCAGCAGGTGGTCGTGACGCGCCAGATGCCCATGAACAACGCCACCGGCATCACCGATGAAGAGCGGGCGCTGATCAAGCGCTGGTTCCTGTCGCTTTAAGCCGGCCCTGAAAAAGCCGCTGCCTGCAAAGGCGCCCGCAATCTGCCAGTCGGGCTCAGCCCTTGGCGCAGGGTGTGCCGGGGGTATTGCTCCACTCGCTCCAGCTGCCCGCATACAGACCGCTGGCCCCCAGACCGGCAATTTCCATGGCCAGCACATTGGGGACGGCGCTGACGCCGCTGCCGCAGTGATGCACCACGCTGGCAGGGTCGCGGCCAGCCAGCAATTGTTCAAATTCCTGACGCAACTGTGCGGCAGGTTTAAACAGCCCATCGGGGCCGATGTTCAAGCCAAAGGGCCGGTTCAAGGCCCCGGGAATATGGCCGGCAATCGGGTCCAGCGGTTCGACCTCGCCCTTGAAGCGCGCTTCAGCACGGGCATCGATGAGGGTTTGCGCGGGCCGGCCCAATTGGGCCCACACCTCACTGGTGTGTACCAGTCGCACCTTGGGTTCAGACAAGGCGTAAGTCGTGCTCACAGGCGCAGCCTCTTCACCACTGGCCACCTCACCACCGGCGGCCTCCCAGGCCTGCAAGCCACCATCCAGCACCCACACAGGGCCATGGCCGCACCAACGCAGCATCCACCACATGCGGCCACAGTAATTCACGCCATTGCGGTCGTACACCACCACCGGGGTCTGGGCACTGACCCCCTCCGATCCCAGCCACCGGGCAAAGGCTTCCCGGGTGGGCAGGGGGTGGCGTCCGCCATTGACTTTGTCATGCTCGCCGTGGGCACTGAGACAGCGGTTCAGGTCGGCATAGCGGGCCCCGGCGATGTGTTGCGCCAGGTACTGCTGCGGCCCGTTCTCGGGCTTCATCAGGTCACCGGTGCAATCGAAAATGCGCCAGGTCTCGCCTTGGTTCAAAGACTGGCGCAAAGCGGCGACGCTGATCAGCGGTGAGTTCATGGCTGGATTTTCTTTCTGTACCACTCGTGAAAGTGCTGCATGCCGTCTTCCATCGGGCTTTGGTAGGGCCCCATTTCGTTGTCGCCGCGCTGATAAAGGGCCCAACGACCCTCGTCCATCCGCTCGGCGATCTCGTCGTCTTCCAGGCAAGTTTCCATGTAGGCGGCTTGCTGGGCTTCAACAAACTCACGCTCAAAAGCAACGATTTCCTCGGGGTAATAAAACTCCACCATATTCAGGGTCTTGCGTGGCCCCATCGGGTGCAGGGTAGACACCGTCAGCACGTGCGGGTACCACTCGACCATGATGTGCGGGTAGTAAGTCAGCCATATCGCGCCGCGCTCGGGCAACTGGCCCTCGCGGTACTTCATCAGCACTTCCTGCCAACGCCGGTAGACGGGGCTGCCCGACTGGCGCAGTTGGTTGGAAATGCCCACGGTTTGCACCGAGTACTCAGATTTGAATTCCCAATTCAGGTCTTCACAGGTGACAAAATGCCCCAAGCCCGGGTGAAACGGGCCCACGTGATAGTCTTCCAGATACACTTCGATAAAAGTTTTCCAGTTGTAATTGCATTCGTGCATCTCGACCCGGTCTAGCGCATAGCCATCGAATTTCAGGGCATGCCTGGCCTCCATATCGGCCAGATCGGCGCCAATGTCGCGGCCATTGTCCTCAAACAACAGGCCGTTCCACTCACGCAATCTGTAGTTCTTCAGATTCAGGCAAGGGTCATTTTGAAAATGCGGTGCGCCCAGCAATTGGCCGCTGGGTGAATAAGTCCAGCGGTGCAAAGGGCAGACAATATTGCCACCGGCGGCGGCCCGATCCGCCGCCAACTGGCCACGGCCTTTGAGCATGACGGCTTGCCGATGGCGACAGACGTTCGAGATCAACTCGATGCCGTTGGGGGTGTGCACCAGCGCCCGGCCCTGTTGTTCCTGGGGCAAGGCATAGAAGTCTCCGAGTTCGGGCACGCTCAGGCGGTGCCCGACATAGCGGGGCCCCTGTCGGAACAGGACCTCCATCTCGCGCCCATATAGCGCTTCGTCGAAGTAAGCAGAGACAGGAAGTTGACTTTGAGCCTGCTGCAGTTGAAGACTTAAATCAGACATGATGAGCTGACCTAAATTCTCCCCACAGGGAGGTTGCACAAAAAAACGGCAGGCCGAATGCGGGATAATCTCCTTTAAATTCTTTGTCCATGACCCCATGCCTGCCAAACCCAAAACCGAAGCCATCGATGAACTGCCCGCCACTTATGAAGCAGCGGTGGCCGAGCTGGCGCAATGGGTGGGCCGCATGGAAGGGGGCGATTTGCCCTTAGACCAGCTGCTGCAGGCCTACCAGCGTTCGGCCCAGCTGCTCGAATTCTGTCGGGGCAAGTTGCAAGCCATCGAACAACAAGTCCAGGTGCTCGATGATGGCGTCATGAAGCCATGGCTGGAGGGAAATTGAGTACTTTGAGTGCCATTGAGGCCTGGATGGCAGAGCCTTTGCGCCGGGTCGAGGCGGCTTTGTCCCAGTGGGTGCCTGCCGACGCACCGGCGGGCCTGGGTGAAGCCATGCGGTATGCGGTGCTCGATGGCGGCAAACGCCTGCGCCCCATGTTGGTGCTCGCCACGCGGCAAGCGGTGGCCCAAGCGGGCGATGGGGCCATGTGGGACGAGGCCGCCCTGCGCGCCGCCTGCGCCGTAGAGCTGATCCACGCTTATTCACTGGTGCACGACGACATGCCTTGCATGGACAACGATGTCCTCAGGCGGGGTAAACCCACTGTGCATGTCCGCTATGGCCAGGCCGCCGCCCTCTTGGCCGGCGATGCCTTGCAGGCCTTGGCTTTTGAAGTGCTCACCCCGCAGCCCAGCCCCATCCCTTCTGCCTTGCAAGGCCGGCTTTGCGCCATATTGGCGCGGGCGGCGGGCCATGCGGGCATGGCTGGCGGACAGGCCATCGATTTGGCCAGCGTGGGTGTGCGTTTGGACGAGGCGGCATTACGCCGCATGCATCAACTCAAAACCGGCGCCTTGCTGGAAGCCAGCGTGGCACTCGGTGCCGCCTGTGGCGAGGCGCCGCCGGAAAGTCTGCACAGCCTGGCCGAATATGGCCGCGCCCTGGGCTTGGCCTTTCAGGTCATCGACGATGTGCTCGATGTCACGGCCGATTCCGCCACTTTGGGCAAAACCGCCGGCAAAGACGCGGCCCAGGACAAACCCACTTATGTGTCGCTGATGGGCCTCGAGCGCTCCAGGGCATGGGCCGATGAGCTGCTGCAACAAGCCCTTGAGGCCCTAAAGCGCTGCGGCCTGCCCGACACCCGCGCCCTGCATGACCTGGCTTGGCAGGTCGTGGGCAGGCGCCACTGAATCCGCCACTGCCATGAACCTGCTGACCCATATCCAAAGCCCGCAAGATTTGCGCCGCCTCTCACGCGAGCAATTGCGTCCCCTGGCCGACGAATTGCGCGCTTACTTGCTCGACAGTGTCTCCAAAACCGGCGGTCACCTCAGCTCCAATCTGGGCACGGTCGAGTTGACGGTGGCCCTGCACTACGTCTTCAACACCCCGCATGACCGGCTGGTGTGGGATGTGGGCCATCAGACCTACCCGCACAAAATCCTGACCGGGCGGCGCGAGCAAATGGCCACCCTGCGCCAACGCCATGGCTTGTCGGGTTTCCCGCGCCGTGACGAGAGCGAGTACGACGCCTTTGGCACAGCCCATTCTTCCACCAGCATTTCGGCAGCCTTAGGCATGGCCATGGCGGCGCGGCAAAAAGGCGAGCAACGCCATGCCGTGGCCATCATTGGCGACGGTGCCATGACCGCGGGCATGGCCTTCGAAGCGCTCAACAACGCTGGTGTGGCCGATTGCAATTTGTTGGTGGTGCTCAACGACAACGACATGTCCATCAGCCCTCCCGTGGGGGCCCTCAACCGCTATCTGGCGCAACTGATGAGTGGTCGCTTTTATGCCACGGCGCGCGAAGTGGGCAAACAGGTCTTGCGGGGTGCGCCTGCTCCCTTGCTCAATCTGGCGCGTCGCTTTGAAGAGCAGGCCAAGCACCTGATCACGCCGGTGACGCTGTTTGAAAAATTCGGCTTCAACTACGTGGGCCCCATCGATGGCCACGACCTTGACGCCCTGATCCCCACGCTGGACAACCTGCGTCAACTCAGCGGCCCGCAATTTCTGCACGTGGTGACCAAAAAAGGGCAGGGTTATCATTTCGCCGAGGCCGACCCGGTGGCCTACCACGGTCCGGGCAAGTTCGACCCCAATGTCGGTCTCAAGCCCCCTGTCAGCGCCCCCAAAACCACCTTCACACAAGTCTTCGGGCAGTGGTTGTGCGACATGGCCGAAGCCGACCCGCGTTTGGTGGGCATCACGCCGGCCATGCGTGAAGGCTCGGGCATGGTCGAGTTTCATCGCCGCTTCCCCGACCGCTATCACGATGTGGGCATCGCCGAGCAGCATGCCGTCACTTTCGCCGCCGGCTTGGCTTGCGAAGGGCTCAAACCCGTGGTGGCCATCTACTCCACCTTCTTGCAGCGTGCCTACGATCAACTCATCCACGATGTGGCCCTGCAAAAATTGCCCATGGTGCTGGCCCTTGATCGCTCGGGCATCGTCGGGGCCGATGGGGCCACCCATGCCGGTTTGTTCGATATTCCCTTCCTGCGTTGCGTGCCCCATGTCAGCCTGGCTTGTCCGGCCGACGAAGACGAGTGCCGCAAGCTCTTGACCACGGCTTACCAGCAAGACCACGCGGTGGCCGTGCGCTACCCGCGCGGGGCGGGGGTGGGGCGCACGCCTGAGCCAGGCTTGACCCCCTTGCCCATCGGGCGCGGCGACATTCGTCGCCAAGGCCAACGCGTCGCCATATTGGCGTTTGGCACCTTGCTCTACCCGGCCTTGGAGGCCGCCGAAACGCTCGATGCCACGGTGGCCAATATGCGCTGGGTCAAACCCCTCGACGAGGCCCTGGTGTTGCAGCTGGCCCGCGAGCACGCGGCCTTGGTCACGGTGGAAGAGGGTGCGGTGGCGGGTGGCGCAGGCAGCGCTGTGCTCGAGTGTCTGGCCGCCCATGGTTTGAACATGCCGGTCTTGCAACTGGGCGTGGGTGACCAATTGACCGAGCATGGCGACCCTGCTTTGTTGTTGGCCGAGTTGGGCCTCGATGCGCGCGGCATCACGCAGTCCATCCAACGCCGTTTTCCCCTCGACAACACCATCCCCTTGCGCGCCTGAACATCCTCATTTCCTCTGGGGGATTTGGGGCTTTCCAAGGGGAAAACCCCCAGCCGGGGGGATATTGCAACTTCTTTACAATGTGCCTGTGTATGACAGAGGCGCCCCGATCCGGTGCGCCCATTCCCCTTCATTTCAACGGAGTCAATCAAATGGATCGTCGTTCCGCCCTCAGACATGCTGGCATCGCCGGTGTGCTCGCCGCTGGTGTTGCCCCCGCTGTGCAAGCCCAGCCCGTGTTGCGCTTTCGCCTTGCTTCCAGCTTCCCCAAGTCGCTAGACACCTTGTTCGGTGGCAATGATGTCTTTGCCGCCAAAGTCAAGGAAATGTCGGGTGGCAAGATCGAAATCAGCACCCACCCTGCCGGTGAAATCGTGCCTGCATTCGGCGTGCTCGACGCCGTCAAGGACGGTGCCGTCGATATGGCCAACACCGCCTCTTATTACTTCTTCGGCAAGGACGAAACCTTCGCCCTCAGCTGCGCCATCCCCTTCGGCCTCAATGCACGCCAAATGAACGCCTGGATGTACGAAGGCAATGGCTTGAAGCTGATGCGCGACTTCTATCGC
>JBEBAJ010000062.1:0-11027 GCA_041158965.1 Pseudomonadota bacterium
AGCTCTGGGCGCCGACACTGTGCGGGACCTGTTGGATGACTTGACCCACGAGTGGGCTCAAAAGGGGGTTGAACTGGTTCAGGTCGCCAGCGGATGGCGCTTCCAGAGCCGCCCGGAGATGCGCGAATTTCTCGATCGCCTGCACCCTGAAAAACCCCCCAAATACACCAGAGCCGCACTGGAGACCCTGGCCATCATTGCCTACCGCCAGCCCGTGACGCGAGGAGATATGGAGGACATCCGGGGTGTGACCATCAATAGCACCGTCATCAAGCAGCTCGAAGACCGGGGCTGGGTGGAGGTGATCGGTCATCGCGAGACAGTGGGCCGGCCCGCCCTGTACGCCACCACGCGCCAGTTTCTGGACGACTTGGGCCTGAGTGCCCTCGATCAATTGCCCATGTCCTCCGATGGCTTGTCCCCGGGGGCTGGCTTGCAGTCTTTGCCAGGGTTTGAAGACCTCCAAGGCGAGCCTGAGGTTCTGGATGCACCGCACGAAGCGACGGAGGCGACGGTCGATGAGACCGGGCTCCCCGATGATGGGAACCCCGGTGATGAGGCTGCAGCGCATGTGCCGATGGCCCATCAGGGCGACACGGCAGAACCCTTGCGGGACGGCGCATGAAAGGCGTCCGTTTCGACGAACTCGTCTCTGGTTCTTTTGACCAGGCGCAGGCTCAGGCCGAGGTGAACCCCAAGCGGGTTTTGTCTCCCGAGCCCGAAGCCCCCAAGTTGCACAAGGTGCTGGCTCAATCGGGCCTGGGGTCCAGATTGGACATGGAGCGCCTGATCGCCCAAGGCCAGGTGAGCGTGAACGCCGAGGTGGCCCATGTGGGGCAACGCGTGAAAGCGGGCGATGTGATCCGGGTCAATGGCAAGCCTGTGCGCTGGCGGGCCCAGGCCGAAACCCCCCGGGTGTTGGCGTATCACAAACCGGTGGGTGAGGTGGTCACGCTGGATGACCCGCTGAACCGACCCACTGTTTTTCGCACCCTGCCCAGGCTGTACAACGGCAAGTGGCAGTCGGTAGGCCGACTGGATCTGAATACCGAGGGTTTGCTGCTCTTCACCAATTCAGGCGAACTGGCCAACCGACTGATGCACCCCCGCTTTGGCCTGGAGCGTGAATACGCGGCCAGGGTGCTGGGGGCCTTGTCGAAGGAAGAAAAAGAGCGCTTGTTGCAGGGCATCGAGCTGGAGGATGGCCCGGCTCAGTTGCTGAGCATAGAAGATGGGGGCGGCGAGGGGGCCAATTGCTGGTACCGCGTCACCATTGCCGAGGGCCGCAACCGGGAGGTCCGGCGTTTGTTTGAAGCCTTGGGGCATGCCGTCAGCCGTCTGATCCGCATCCGTTACGGGGCCATGCAGCTGCCACGCGGGCTGGCGCGCGGCCACTGGATGGAGCTGGATGACGCCGATGTGTCCTCGTTGATGCGCACCTCGCGTCTGGCCCAAGCCACTCAGCGCATGGGGGCCGATAGCCTGACCCGGCAGAGGAAGACTCGCAGCCGGACCCAGAAAAGGCGCTAGGGAAGCGCTGCAAAACCCGCTGCGTGCCCGTTTCGCCCAGAATCGGATTACCCTCTTATTCCAGGGATCAGCGGGGGCGGGTGCTGATTCGGGCGTGCTTCTTGCTACAATCCAAGGTTGTATTTCAATCTAAGGGATTCCATCATCATGGCCATCGAAAAAACTCTCTCCATCATCAAGCCCGATGCCGTCGCCAAAAACGTGATTGGCCAAATTTACGCCCGTTTTGAGGCCGCTGGCCTGAAGGTCGTGGCCGCCCGCATGGCGCACCTCTCGCGCGCTGAAGCCGAAGCGTTTTATGCCGTGCACAAAGAGCGTCCTTTCTTCAAGGATTTGGTCGATTTCATGATTTCCGGCCCGGTCATGATCCAGGTGCTGGAAGGCGAAAATGCCATTCTGAAGAACCGTGACCTGATGGGCGCCACCGACCCCAAAAAGGCGGCCCCGGGAACCATCCGCGCCGATTTTGCCGACAGCATCGACGCCAATGCCGTGCACGGCTCAGACGGCCCCGACACCGCCCGCCACGAAGTGGGTTTCTTCTTTGCGGGTCTGAACGTTCACAGCCGTTGAAGGGGCGGGGGGAACCCCGGTCCCGTCTTGTATAGACCAGGCCCATGCATGTCAATCTCCTCGATTTCGACCGTGATGGCCTGATTGGCCATTGCGCCAGCCTGGGCGAAAAGGGCTTTCGGGCCACTCAGCTGTTTCGCTGGATCCACCAGCGCGGAGTGGCCGATTTTTCTCACATGACCGATTTGGCCCAGTCGTTGCGGCAAAAGCTCGCGAATTCGGCCCGGGTTGAGGGCCTGAAACCCCTGAGCCAGCACCAGTCGGCGGATGGCACCATCAAGTGGCTGTTCGATGTGGGCGATGGCAACGCCATAGAAACGGTGTTCATTCCGGAGGATGACCGGGGCACTTTGTGCATTTCTTCCCAGGCTGGATGCGCCGTGGGATGCCGCTTTTGCTCCACAGGCCATCAGGGTTTCAGTCGGCAATTGAGCAGCGGCGAGATCATTGCGCAGCTCTGGCATGCCGAGCATTATTTGCGCGCCCATCTGGGCCAGAGCGAACGGGTCATCAGCAATGTGGTGATGATGGGCATGGGTGAACCCTTGCAAAACTACCACGCGCTCGTTCCCGCCCTGCGCGCCATGCTCGATGACCACGGCTACGGCCTGTCGAGGCGACGTTTGACGGTGTCGACCTCTGGGGTGGTGCCCATGATTGAGCGCCTGGCCCAGGATTGCCCGGTGGCTTTGGCCGTGTCTTTGCACGCCCCCACCGATGAATTGCGCGACCAATTGGTGCCGATCAACAAAAAATACCCCTTGGCCGAGTTGCTCCAGGCCTGCCAGGGCTATCTGGCCCATGCGCCGCGCGACTTCATCACCTTTGAATATTGCATGCTTGACGGGGTGAACGACCGCGACGAAGATGCGCGAGCCCTGGTCGAGTTGATGCGGCATGGGGCCGGGCAGGGCATCCATGCCAAATTCAATCTGATCCCCTTCAACCCCTTTCCCGCCTCGGGTTTGCGCCGCTCGTCGGCGGCCCAGGTGCAGCGTTTTGCCCAGCATTTGCAAGACCGTGGATTTGTGACTACAGTGCGTAAAACCCGAGGTGACGACATCGACGCCGCATGCGGTCAATTGGCCGGAGATGTCAAGGATCGAACCGATGTGGCCAGCCGTATGAATCGTCACCCGATCCCGATTGCCATTGAAAAGTCAGAAGCACGACCCCATGAGCATTGATTCACCCCCCAACGCCACCCCCGGCCTCATGGGCCCCGGGGCCATGATGCGCCAGGCCCGCGAAGCCAAAGGCTTGCACCTGACCATGCTGGCGACGACTTTGCGCGTGCCTCCCGAGCGGCTAAAGGCATTGGAGACGGAGCGTTGGACCGATTTGCCTGATCTGGTGTTTGCCCGTGCCTTGGCCATGAGCGTGTGCCGACAATTGAAAATTGACCCGGCACCGGTCTTGAGTGCCATGCCCGACGCCGACTCTCGCCGTTCGGTGCGCGTCACTGCCGCCATCAGCGAGCCTTTGGGGGGGATGGCTTCACCGTCCTCCGGCGCTCAGCGCACCTGGTTGATGGTGGGGTTGGGCGCATTGGTGCTGGCCCTTTGGGTGGCTTGGGGTTTGTTGTTGGATCAAGATGCCCGCCCCAGTACATCGGTGGAAGTGCCCGAGATGCCCCCGCCTAACAGCGGTTTGCCTGCTGCCGTGACCGAGCCGGTGGCGCTGGAGCCCGCGACCGGTGGCGCCCCTGCGCCTGCCGTGACCCCGGCACCTCCCCCCGCGATGCCCAATGTACAGCCGCAGGTCGTCACCCCTGTGCCCACGCCGGTCAGGCCTGCGGCATCGCCCGCATCGGCCCCCACCATGTCGGCACCGGCGGCGATCGCACCCGGCACATCACCGTCACCGGTTGCAAGCCCTCAACCAGGTGGATCACAATGACCCAGCCCGAGACGCCTATCGCCATCGCTGTCGTACCGCCGCGTCGCACGCTGCAAGCCACGGTGCGCTGGCAAAACCGCGTCGTGACCATCGGCGGCGACGCCCCGGTGCGGGTGCAGTCCATGACCAACACCGATACGGCGGATGTGATTGGCACGGCCATCCAGGTCAAGGAGCTGGCCCTGGCGGGCTCTGAATTGGTGCGCATCACGGTCAATAACGACGAAGCCGCAAAGGCGGTCCCTGAGATCAGGGCGCAGCTCGATCGCATGGGCATCGATGTGCCCTTGGTGGGCGATTTTCATTACAACGGCCACCGACTATTGACGGACCACCCGGCCTGCGCCGAGACCCTGTCCAAATATCGCATCAACCCCGGAAATGTCGGGCGTGGCGACAAGCACGACAAACAGTTTGCCCAGATGGTGGAAGTGGCCCTGCGCCATGACAAGCCTGTGCGCATCGGCGTGAACTGGGGCAGCCTGGACCCTGAACTGTTGGCGCGGTTGATGGATCAGAACGCTTTGCGCCCCGAACCCTGGGAGTCGCGTCAGGTCATGTATGAGGCCTTGATCACTTCGGCCATCGACTCGGCTCAACGTGCGGTGGATCTGGGCATGCGACCCGAGCAGGTGTTGCTCAGTTGCAAGGTCAGTGGTGTGCAAGACCTGATTTCGGTTTACCGGGAATTGGCCCGGCGTTGTCGTTACCCTTTGCATCTGGGTTTGACGGAAGCCGGCATGGGCACCAAGGGAACGGTGGCCTCTGCGGCGGCGCTGTCCATCCTTTTGCAAGAGGGCATTGGCGACACCATCCGGGTCTCTCTCACCCCGCAACCTGGCGAGTCTCGCACTCAGGAAGTGGTGATTGCCACAGAAATCCTGCAAGCCCTGGGCTTGCGGGTGTTTGTGCCCAGCGTCACGGCCTGCCCGGGCTGTGGCCGCACCACCAGCACCACCTTTCAGGAGTTGGCCAAACAAATCGACGACCATTTGCGTGCGCAGATGCCGGTTTGGCGGGCCCGCTACCCGGGGGTGGAAGCCCTCAAGGTGGCGGTGATGGGGTGCATCGTGAATGGCCCAGGCGAGAGCAAGCACGCCGACATAGGCATCAGCCTGCCGGGCACAGGTGAGTCACCCTCGGCCCCGGTGTTCGTCGATGGCGAGAAGGTCGCTACCTTGCGCGGCGAAGGCATTGCCGCTGAATTCCATCAGATGGTGGAACAATACATCCAGAAACGGTTTGGGGCGAAGTCCCCTGCACCCTGAAATTTGGTAATGTCCATGGCTGATCAATTGGTTGCCGTCAAAGGCATGAATGACTTGTTGCCCGCTGACTCCCATGCGTGGGAGTGGTTGGAGGCCAAGGTGCGCGATCTCATGCATCGTCATGGTTATCGCCAGATCCGTACCCCTATTGTTGAACCCACTGGCCTGTTTGTGCGCGGACTGGGGGAGGTGACCGACATCGTTGAAAAAGAGATGTACTCGTTCACCGACCGCCTTAATGGCGACTCACTCACTTTGCGCCCTGAGGCCACCGCTGGCGTGGTGCGGGCTGTGGTCGAACACAACCTGTTGTACGACGGCGGCAAGCGGATGTATTACATGGGCCCCATGTTCAGGCATGAGCGGCCCCAAAAAGGCCGATATCGCCAATTTCACCAGATCGGCGCTGAAGCCCTGGGCTTTGGCGGCCCCGAGGTGGATGCCGAAATGATCCTGATGGCGCATCTGCTTTGGCAATCTCTGGGGCTGGACGATGTGCGCCTCGAGGTCAATAGCCTGGGCCAGCCCGACGAGCGGGCCCGCCATCGGGCCGCCCTGATCGCTTATTTTGAAGCCCATGCCGATCAACTGGATGAAGACGCCCGTCGGCGCCTGCACAGCAACCCTTTGCGCATTCTGGACTCGAAAAACCCGGCCATGCAGTCTTTGGTGGAGTCGGCGCCCAAACTGATGGAACACCTGGGCGATGCTTCCCGTCGTCACTTTGAGTCTGTGCAGGACATCTTGCGGGCCAATGGGGTTGAATTCCGCATCAACCCCAGGCTGGTGCGCGGCATGGACTACTACAACCTGACGGTGTTTGAGTTCATCACCGACCGCTTGGGTTCCCAAGGCACGGTGTGCGGCGGTGGCCGCTACGATGGCCTGGTCGGGCAAATCGGCGGCAAGCCAGCTCCGGCGGTGGGCTTTGCCATGGGGGTCGAGCGGGTGCTGGAGCTGGTGAAAGAAAATGGCCATTGGCCCCAGGCGCCGGTGCCCGATGCTTATGCCATCGTGCCCGACGCGACGTGCTTGCCCGGGATCATGGCGCTTTTGCAGCGTTTGCGCGGTGCAGGCGTTTCGGTTCAGATGCACGCCGCCCAGGGAGAGGGCATGGGCAGCATGAAGAGCCAATTCAAGAAAGCCGACGCCAGCGGTGCGGCCCACGCGCTGGTGTTTGGCCAGGACGAATGGCAACAGGGGCAAGTGCTGATCAAGTCACTTCGCGATGGCCAAGGCGCACAGCGTGCTGTGTCCCTGGCCGACTGGGCTGTTTGGGCCGAAGGCCTGAGAGCCAGCCAGGGTCAAGCCCATCCGACAGCCCCCAGGACCTAAAATCTACTTTTAACCACATCTCACACCATGGCCTCGCACCTCGACCTAGAAGAACAAGAACAAATTGACCAGATCAAGCATTTCTGGAGCCGCTGGGGCAACCTCCTCATGTGGTTGCTGACGGCTGTATTGACGGCGTACGCGGCCTGGAATGGATGGCACTGGTGGCAAAAGCGTGAGGCCACACAGGCGGCGGTCATGTTTGATTCGGTCGAACAAGCGGTCAAGACCAAGGACATGGCCCTGCTGGAGCGGGCCCTGGCCGACATGCAAAATCGGTATGCCTCGGTCACCATGACCCAGCATGCGGCGCTGATGGCCGCCCAGGTCTTTGATGAAAAGTCAGAGTCTGCCAAGGCCCAAGCGGCACTGGCTTGGGTGTCCAAGCATGCCGACGACGAAGGGCTGGTGGCCTTGGCCTTGTGGCGGCTGGCCGGTTTGCAAATGGGCGCCAAAGATTGGGCCGGCGCCAAGGACAGTTTGACGCGGCGCTCTGTGCCTGCGGCGTTCCAGCCCCTGTTTGACGAACGCATGGGCGATTTGCTCGCCCTGCAAGCCCAAACCGAACAGGCCAAGGCCGCTTATTTGAAGTCTTGGCAGGCCGCGCAGGCCGGTTCTGACCAAAGGCGTTGGCTGGAGATCAAGTTGGCCGCCATGGGTGTGGACCCCAAGGAGAAATGATGCGTGAGTTTTTGACGCGCTCAGCCCGGCTGTGTGTCTGGGCCTTGTGTGGTTTTTTGGTGGCTTGTTCGGGCGTGTCCCGGCCCAAGCCAGTCGAGTTGAGCCAGGTGCCACAAACCCTGGCCGCTGAAACCCTTTGGCGCACGTCCATCGGCAGGGTGCGCGCGCCGATGGTGCCCCTATGGACCGGTGCCGGTTCAGTGGTGTTGGCCAGCGATGAGAGCGAGATTTTGGTGCTGCAAGGCAGCAATGGGCAGGTGCTGGAGCGGACCGCCTTGAACCAGCCTCTGTCGGCGGGGGTGGGCAGCGATGGCCGTCGCCATGCCATCGTCACCCGCAACAACGAATTGATGGTGGCCTCAGAGGGGCGTTTGTTGTGGCGACACACCTTGTCGGCGCAGGTGTTCACGCCGCCCCTGGTGGCTGGCGATCGGGTGTTTGTGCTGATGGCCAACCGCACGGTGCAGGCTTTTGACGGCCCCACGGGCCGGGTGCTCTGGACCCAGTCCAGGCCCGGAGAACCGCTGGTGTTGCGTCAGGCGGGCACCTTGATGGCTTATCAGAACACTTTGGTGGCCGGTTTGTCGGGCCGCCTGACGGGGTTTGACCCCACTTCAGGTCAGGTCCAGTGGGATGCCTTGTTGGCTGCCGCGCGCGGCCTGAATGATTTGGAGCGCATGGTCGATATCGTGGGTTTGTCGAGCCGCGTGGATCGCATGATCTGTGCCCGCGCCTATTTGTCGCAAGTGGGCTGTGTGGATGCCTCACGCGGGCAGGTGATCTGGACCCGTGGTGCACAGGGCGATCAGGGCCTGGCGGGGCAAGGTGCCATGTTGGTCGGGGTGGAGAGCAACGGGCTGGTGGTGTCATGGCAGCGCGACAATGGAGACCGCATTTGGGAATCTGACCGCTTGAAATACCGCCGTTTGTCAGCGCCCGCCGTGACCGACCAAGCCATCTGGATCGCCGATGAGGATGGCGCGGTGTATTTGCTCGATAAAGGCAACGGCCAACTGCTCAACCGTCTGCGCATGGACGGCGGGTCTCTGGCCGCGCCACCGGTGGTTCGAAACAATGTGGTACTGATGGTTTCGGTGGGTGGTGATGTGCGCGCCTGGCGGGCACGGTGACGTTGGAAATGGCCCTTAGATGAAACCTGTGATCGCTCTGGTGGGGCGGCCCAATGTGGGCAAATCCACGCTGTTCAATCGCATCACCAAAACGCGTGATGCGATCGTGGCCGACTATGCCGGCCTGACGCGCGATCGCCATTACGGCAACGCCCGATTGGGGTCCCGGGAATTCATCGTGATCGACACGGGCGGCTTTGAACCCGATGCCACCAGCGGCATTTTCAAAGAGATGGCCCGGCAAACCCAGCAGGCCGTGGCGGAATCTGACGCGGTCATTTTTGTGGTCGATGCCCGCGAGGGGCTGTCGGCGCAAGACCATGACATTGCCAAGTATTTGCGCCGCCTGGGCAAGGCTTGTCTGCTGGTGGCCAATAAGGCCGAAGGCATGCAGGCCGGCCCGCAACTCTCCGAATTTTATGAGCTGGGCCTGGGCGAGGTGCTGCCGGTCTCGGCCGCCCATGGCCAAGGCATCCGCAGCATGCTGGAATTGGCCCTGGACCCTTTGTTTGAGGGGCATGACGACGAAGACGGGGAAGCCGCTGAAGACGGGGTGATCCGTCTGGCCGTGGCCGGGCGACCCAATGTCGGCAAATCGACCCTGATCAACACCTGGTTGGGAGAAGAGCGCTTGGTGGCTTTTGATTTGCCGGGCACCACGCGCGATGCCATCCGGGTGCCGTTTGAGCGGGGCGGGCAACGGTTTGAGTTGATCGATACCGCCGGTCTGCGCCGCAAAGGGAGGGTGTTTGAAGCCATTGAGAAATTCTCCGTGGTCAAAACCCTGCAGGCCATTGAATCGGCCCATGTGGTGTTGCTCTTGCTCGATGCCACGCAGGGCGTCACCGACCAGGATGCCCATATTGCCGGTTATATCCTGGAGAGTGGCCGGGCCGTGGTGCTGGCCGTGAACAAGTGGGACGCGGTCGACGCCTATCAGCGTGAGCTCTTGCAGCGGTCCATCGAAACCCGCCTGTCTTTTCTCAAGTTTGCCCGGCTGCACCTCATTTCGGCCAAAAAACGTCTGGGCCTGGGGCCTTTGTGGCAATCGATTCAGTCGGCCTATCAGGCGGCGATGTGCAAAATGTCCACCCCGGTGCTGACCCGTCTTTTGCAAGAGGCGGTGCAGTTTCAGGCCCCTAAGCGCGCCGGGATGTTCAGACCCAAGCCCCGCTATGCCCACCAAGGCGGCATGAACCCGCCTGTGATCGTGATCCATGGCAACTCGTTGGAACATGTGACCGATTCATACAAAAGGTTTCTGGAGGGGCGTTTCAGAAAGGCCTTCGAGCTCGAGGGCACCCCTTTGCGGATCGAGATGAAAACCTCGCACAACCCCTACGCTGAATAATATCTTTACAGACTGTGGTATGGTTCAGGCTCTGATAACTACTGAACACGGAGAATATCGTGAACAACAAAGGCCAATTGTTGCAGGACCCCTTCCTGAACCTGTTGCGTCGAGAGCATGTGCCTGTGTCCATTTATTTGGTCAACGGCATCAAGCTGCAAGGGCAAATTGAGTCTTTCGACCAATACGTGGTCTTGCTGCGCAACACCGTGACCCAGATGGTCTATAAGCACGCCATCTCCACCATCGTGCCGGGACGTGCCGTCAATTTCACGGCCACCGAGGCCGGTGATTCTGCCGCCACTTGATTTTGTCAGAATCAGACGCGGCCACGCCGGCCTTGCTCGTGGGGGTCGATCTCGGTCGTCCCCATTTTGATGCCAATCTGGCCGAGCTATCCGAGTTGGCCCGTACGGCAGGGCTGGACCCTGTGGCGAAGCTGACGTGCAAGCGTCAGGCGCCCGATGCGGCCCTTTTTGTGGGATCCGGCAAGGCCGAGGAAATCAAAAATCTGGCGCAAACCCATGGGGCCAAAGAGATTCTTTTTGACCAGGCCCTAAGCCCGGCTCAGCAACGCAATCTGGAGCGTGAGTTGGGTTTGCCGGTGTATGACCGAACTTTGGTGATTTTGGAGATCTTTGCCCAGCGCGCCCGAAGCTTTGAGGGCAAGCTGCAGGTCGAGTTGGCGCGCCTGCAATACCTCAGTACCCGCTTGGTGCGGCGATGGTCGCACCTGGAGCGGCAACGCGGGGGCATAGGCGGACGCGGCGGCCCTGGGGAGACCCAGATCGAGCTGGATCGCCGAATGATCGGAGAAGCGATCCGACGCACCAAAAGCCGTCTGGAGGACGTGAAACGGCAGCGGCAAACCCAGCGCAAGCGACGCGACGGGGCAGGGCATTTTGGCATCTCCATCGTGGGTTACACCAATGCCGGCAAGTCCACGCTGTTCAATGCCCTGGTCAAGGCACGTGCTTATGCGGCCGATCAGCTGTTTGCCACCCTGGACACCACCACCCGCCAGCTTTATCTGGGCGATGCCCAGGGAAGAGGGCGTTCGGTGTCCTTGTCGGATACGGTGGGTTTCATCCGTGATTTACCGCACGGTTTGATCGATGCCTTTCAGGCCACTTTGCAAGAAGCCGCACAGGCTCAATTGCTGCTGCATGTGGTGGATGCTTCGAACCCCGATCATCCGGAGCAAATAGAGCAGGTCATGCAGGTCTTGAACGAGATCGGTGCCGATCAGGTGCCTCAGCT
>JBEBAJ010000063.1:0-10538 GCA_041158965.1 Pseudomonadota bacterium
AGCAAACTGCGCTGGCGCTGCCGACGCGGTTTGCTGGAAAACGACCTTTTCATTGAACGTTTTTTTCAGCAACACGAATCCCGCCTGACGGTTGGACAGGCCCGGGCCATGTATGTGCTGATGGAATTGAGCGACAACGACTTGCTCGATCTTTTGCTCGATCGCAAGCCTTTGACCCCGGACCTCGATCAAGAGGATGTCCAACACTTGCTGCGCCTGCTCAGGCAGTAGCCTTGCGATAGACTTGAACCAAAGGAACCATCATGAAACAAGCCGAATATAAAGCCACACTGTCGTTCTCCAACGGTCATCCCAGCATTGAGCTGCCGGTTTATAACGGCAATATCGGCCCGGACGTGATCGATATCCGCAAGCTTTACGGGCAGACCGGCATGTTCACCTATGACCCCGGCTTCCTGTCCACTGCCTCTTGCCAATCGGCCATCACCTACATCGACGGTGACAAAGGCGAGCTGCTTTATCGCGGCTATCCCATCGAACAATTGGCCAACAGCGTCGACTATCTCGACACCTGCTATTTGCTGCTCAATGGCGAACTGCCTGACGAGACCCAGAGCAAAGAGTTCCATAAAACCGTGACCAACCACACCATGGTCAACGAGCAGATGCAATTCTTCCTTCGCGGTTTTCGCCGTGATGCGCACCCAATGGCCGTGTTGACCGGTCTGATTGGCGCCCTTTCGGCCTTCTATCACGACAGCACCGACATCAACAACGCCGAACATCGCCACATCGCAGCCATTCGATTGATCGCGAAATTGCCGACGCTGGTCGCCATGGCCTACAAATACGGAATAGGTCAGCCCTATATGTACCCGCAAAACAGCCTGAGCTATGCCGGCAACTTTTTACGCATGATGTTTGGTACCCCATGCGAAGAGTATGTCGTGAGCCCCGTGCTTGAGCGTGCGCTTGATCGCATTTTCATCTTGCATGCCGATCACGAACAAAACGCCTCTACTTCCACCGTTCGCCTGTGCGGCTCATCGGGCACCAACCCCTTTGCCGCCATTGCCGCAGGGGTCGCCTGCCTGTGGGGCCCTGCCCACGGCGGTGCCAACGAGGCCTGTCTGAACATGCTGGAAGACATCCAGAAAATGGGCGGCGTGGCCAAAGTGGGCGAGTTCATGAACCAGGTCAAAGACAAGAACTCTGGTGTCAAGCTCATGGGCTTCGGGCACCGCGTGTACAAAAACTACGACCCGCGCGCCAAGTTGATGCAGGAAACCTGTAACGAGGTGCTGGCCGAACTGGGCCTGGAAAACGACCCGCTGTTCAAACTGGCCAAAGCGCTGGAAAAAATCGCTCTGGAAGACGACTACTTCGTGCAGCGCAAGCTCTACCCGAACGTGGACTTCTACTCAGGCATCGTGCAACGCGCCATCGGCATCCCGGTCAACCTCTTCACTGGCATTTTTGCCCTGGCCCGCACGGTCGGCTGGATCGCGCAACTCAACGAAATGATCGGTGACCCCGAGTACAAGATTGGCCGTCCGCGCCAGCTCTTCACCGGCTCACCCCGTCGCGACGTGTCGGCCAAGCGCTGATGGCATTGCCGCGCATTTCTCGTGCGCAGCAATTGCGCGACATGTGCGCGGCCAGCCCGGCCAAGCCCTGTGACTGCCCCCTGAAACGCTGTAGCGGCTGGGACAGCTTGGGCGGGGCCGATTGGGATGACGCCCGTTTGCCAGCCGTGGCCACGGTACGCGATATCGAGGTACTGGAACCCACCTTTGAAGAGTTTCACCCCAACGGCACGCGCTACGAGTCACCCGATGCGCCCGTTTCGCTGGCCCATCACCCGGTCAATCGATGTGACATCCACCACTGCCAGCGCTGTGGCCAGCATGTGCTGAAATACACCGAATACGGGGGCTATTATGTGGACCCCAGAGGACGTCGTCTGAACCCCGACCTGATCGCTGACGAGGCTCAGAACTGAAGTCACAACACAGTCTGCCTGAAAAAAAGGCGAGCCAGAGGGGCTCGCCTTTTTTGTCGGTCGAACAAGGGGCCTTATTCAATGGCGTCGGCGGGTTGGCGTTGCAACATGGCCAAGACACTGGCAATGGTCTTGCGCAGGTCACGCCGGTCTGAAATGAAATCGAGTGCGCCTTTTTCCTGCAAAAATTCGGCCCTTTGAAAGCCCTCGGGCAAGGTGACACGAACGGTGTTTTCGATCACACGGGGGCCGGCAAAGCCGATCAGCGCCTTGGGCTCGGCAATCACCACATCGCCCACAAACGCAAAGCCAGCAGACACGCCACCCATGGTCGGGTCAGTCAAGACACTGATATAAGGCAAGCCCTTCTTCGCCAGACGGGTGAGTGCCGCATTGGTTTTGGCCATTTGCATCAGCGACAAAAGGCCCTCTTGCATGCGTGCGCCTCCGGTGGCCGTGAAACAGATGAATGGCACCTTCTGTTCGATGGCCGTTTGCACGCCCCGCACAAAACGTTCGCCCACCACCGACCCCATGGACCCGCCCATGAAATCAAATTCAAAACACGCGACCACCACGGGCAAGCTGTGCAGAGCACCTCCCATGACAATCAGGGCGTCGGTCTCGCTGGTGGTTTCGAGGGCTTCTTTGAGTCGTTCCGGGTAACGGCGGCTGTCTTTGAATTTCAAGGCGTCAACGGGCAACACCTCTTGGCCTATTTCGTAGCGCCCCTCCGGATCGAGGAACAAATCCAACCTGGCCCTGGCCCCGATGCGATGGTGATGTGCACATTGTGGGCATACATTGTGGTTCTGTTCCAGATCGGTTTTGTAAAGAACGGTCTCGCAACTGGGGCATTTGATCCACAAGCCCTCGGGCACACTGCGTCGATCAGCCGGATCTGTGTGTTGAATTTTGGGGGGTAATAGTTTTTCGAGCCAGCTCAATTCAGTCTCCTGGGTTTAGACCCTTAGGTTTATTTTATCCTCAGGCTTGGGCTGCGTTTTTCCAGTGGCGGGCGGCCAGGGCCTGGTCGCCGCGCTGCTCGGCCAACTCAGCCAGACGCACGCTGGCGCGTCGGATCAATTCGGGGTCGGCCAGCCGCCCGGCACAGCGGTCCAGCGATTGTTGGGCCTTGCCCCACAAACCATGGCGCATACAGACACAAGCCGCAAGATAGTGCAATTCGGCCTGGTTGGGCCATTGCTGGGCCGCCCGGTCGATGCGCTGCAGCCACTCGGCATCGGGGGGTAAAGCGGCCAGGGCACGCTCTAGCACCAGGGTCAATGCGACCCGCTCAGTGGTTGGTAGTGGCTCGCCACCCTGTACCCAAAGAGCCCACTGGGGCATGAGCCATAGCAAAGCGTGTCCAGGCTCACCGCCCAGCCCCAACCAGTGCTGGGCTGCCGCCCTGGCCAACTCACGGTCCTGGATTTCGGTCGGGGTCAATTGAGCCCACAATCGGCTCACCTGTTCGGCGGTTTCACATTCCGCCAGGCTGCTCAAGGCCAGGCTGCGCAGCAAACTGTCTGACGCACTGGCAGAAAAAGCCCCATGTTTGGTCAGCATTCGAGCCGTCTCCAGCGCCATGGCATGACGGTGCAGCAGTCGGCTGGCCTTCAGGCGCAAACGCAAGGCCAATGTGCGTCTGCCCAGGCCACGTGGCAGCTCGTCGAGCTGGCGCAATGACAGTTCGGCATCGCGATCGGCCAGGCTCCAGCGGGCCGCACTCAATCTGGCCGCGTCGATGGCTTCGCTCAACTGGGGTTGCAGGCCCTGCTTGTCTTGGGCCAAGGCCTGGGCCAGATGTTGGTCACGACCGGCTCGATCGCGCAGGGCGTGCGCGCTTTCAGCCGCCACCAGTTCGGCCATGATGCGAAGCTGACCCAAGTGGCGCGGCAGGCTTTCGCCCAAACGCACGTTTTCACGCCATTCAGTTTCGAGGTCCAGTGCTTGCTGGGCTGACTTGCGGGCGCGCACATAGCGACCCGTCAGCATCAGCGCCAGGGCGTCGAACAAGGCCGCATGCACGGCACGCTCTTTTTGTAGCAAACGCCAACGTCGCGCCTGTCGGGGCAAATCGAAGAGGGCCGAGACCGCGCGCAAAACGCCGTAGACAAAGACGAAACCCAAAATGAGCATCAAGGCAAAAAGATTGAACGACAAGTCCAATCGGTAGGGGGCCCAGAAAATGCTGACGGTCCCCTCGCTTTGACCGGCGATAAAGGCCGTGGCCACCGCCACAGAAAACAACCCCAACAGCCAAAGGACCCATCTCATGGTCAACGACCCGCCGCCAGGGCTTCCAGTGCCGCCATCGTCTCATCCATGCGCGGCAACTTGACCTGACGGATTTCCCCTTGCATCTGTTGCAAGAGCGCCATCGCCTGGCGGGCGTCACGATTTTCCATGTCGAAGAAACGCCCCAAATCGCGCTGACTGGTTTGCAAATCGGCACGGGCGCTTTCAAATTGACGTGACAACAAACCCAGACGGGCATTGAGCAGTCGCAACTTCAGGTTCTCGCGCAGGAAAAAAGATTGTTCTGGTGCCAATAGGCTGGCATCTGGATGGTCTATCCGGCTGATGCGCACCAGGCCACGCAAATCGTCCCAAAAAGCGGCAAATACCGTGCCCCACCAATCTTTGCTGATGGCCCGCTGCCAACCCGCAGCGGGGTTGTCTTCAGGGCTTGGTTTTTCCAGGCGGCCAACGGAGTTTTGTAAAGGCAATTCATCCATCTGTGCAATCAGTCCATCGAGCCTCAACAGCATGCCCGGGGTATCGAGCAAGCCTATGGACGTCATTTTCTCCAGGTCGCGGGCGACAGCCCGTTGCAAAGCGGTGAATTTGGGGTTGACCTGCTTGGAGAGTCTTTGCTCGACCGTGCGCAAGGCCGCGATCAGGGGTTGCAAACTGCCGGTCAATTGGGTTTGTTGCTCGGCCAGGCGCAACGCCGACTCAAAATCGGCCAATAAGTTTTCGTCTCGCGCCCGACTGAGGCTTTGCATCAATTGGTCTAGTTGCGCGCGTTGCAAATGGATTTCCGTGATCTTGGCCTCGGCCAAAGCCAGGCGCGCTGCATTGTCGCGCGCCAGTTCTTCGGCCTGACGGGCCGAAGAGCGTGCTTCCGTGGCGAGCAACCCGCTGTCGGTGGTTTGTCGAGCCAACATTTCTTGCACCGATCCGAGTTTGACCCAAAGCATGGCACACAGGCTCAGGGCCAAGACCGCCACTGCCCAGGCCCCCCAGATCATGCGGGAGCGAGAGGCATCGGCAGGCTCGGATGTGGCGGGTCCGGGTTCGGTATGCGGGGAGTCGCCTGAAGTCATAGACCAGATTTTAATGAAGCCAGCACATCCTCGGGGGCTGGTGGACATGTCAACACGCGGACAAAGCCCAGGGCCTGGGCATGGGCGGCGATTCGGGGGTGGGTGGCCACGGCACTGGATCGGGTCCAATCCTGCCCAGTCAACAGCTGGCCCAAATGGGTCAGAGCCTGGGTGCTTGAAAAGACCCAGACAGAGCCATCACTGGCCGCCCTTCGGGCCAGGTCAGTTTGGCCCCAATCCCACTGGGGGCATGCACGGCGGTAGGCCACGGCCCAGACCACCTCGGCTCCACGCCCGGCCAGTTGTTTGGCCAGCCAATCGCGGCCCACCCCCTGACCCGCCTGCATGGCGACGGGACTTTCATCGGTGCCACGGACCAACAACACACGACATCCAGGGCTGACCTGCGCTGACACCACTGGCCACAAATGCTCGGTGTCCCACGTGGACCCAGCCGCAGGCTGATCGATGAGTTGGGGCGGGACGCCATGTTTCAACAGAGCCTGGCGGGTGCCCGGCCCGGTGCACCAGGCGCGTACACCGTCTGGCCATTTGGAAGGGGCCGTCTGATGGGCAAAAAAATGCCGGACCGCCGCCTTGCTGACAAACATGGCCGCCTGACAGGTGCCCAGTGACTTCCACGCCTCGTCCAACTTGTTTTCAAGGGGGCTCAGGGGCTGGATTTCGATCAGTGGCCAGGCATGGGTGGTCCATCCATGCCGATTGAAAAAAACTTGCCAGGCATCCCCCTCAGATGCCGGTCTGGTCAGGATCAGGGAAGAAGCTGCCATGAACTGGGCAAACCTGGGGCGGCTTGACTCAGCGGGCACCCAGTGCCTTGAGCTGGTCAGCCACGTGTATGCCCAGGCTTTCGGCCTCGGCCAAGGTGCGGACCGGGCCTTGAACCCGGGCCTGCAACAAGCGGGGTTCGCCCTCTGGGTCCCCCCAGGCCGCACGCAAACTGAGCTGCTCCCCCTGAAGCTCGGCGTGTGCCGCCAAGGGCATAGAGCAACTGCCCCCCATGGCTCGGCTGACGGCTCGTTCAGCGGCCACAGTCAGCCAAGTGGGATGGTGAGCCAAAAAAGCCAAGGCCTGAACCAGATCTTCACGCGATGCACAAATCTCAAGCCCCAGCGCCCCCTGCCCGGCCGCAGGCAGCATTTGCTCGGTGCTGAAAATATGCCGGATGCGGGCGGCCAAACCCAACCGTTTCAGTCCTGCGGCGGCCAAAATGATGCCCGCGTAATGGCCCTCATCGAGCTTGCGCAAGCGGGTATCGAGGTTGCCACGCAAGGGCTCAATGCGCAAATCGGGGCGCAGGGCACGCAATAGGACCGTACGGCGAAGGCTGGAGGTGCCCACCACCGCCCCCTGAGGCAAATCTTCGAGCCGGGCGTGGTGCGCAGACACCCAGGCATCGCGGGGGTCTTCGCGCGCCATCACGCCCGCCAAGGCGAAACCGGTCGGCAAATCCATCGGTACGTCTTTCAGGGAATGAACCGCCAAATCTGCGTGCCCCTGCTCAAGCGCCACTTCCAGCTCTTTGACAAAGAGGCCCTTGCCCCCGACTTTGCTCAGCGAGCGGTCCAAAATCTGGTCCCCTTGCGTGGTCATGCCCAGAAGATGGACTTCATGGCCCTGCTGGCGCAACAAGGATTGAACATGCTCGGCTTGCCAAAGGGCCAGGCGACTTTCACGGGTGGCGATGGTCAATTTCACGATAAACGGCCGGCTTGAACCGGATGTGGATAAAACCTGAGCACATCCTAGCACCATGTGGCCTCCCCAGCGCCTAAAATCGTGCCATGAGCACCAACCAATTCGACAAAAAAGCCCAAGCCTGGTCAGCCTTGTTCAGCGAACCCATGAGCGATCTGGTCAAGCGCTACACCGCCAGCGTTTTTTTTGACCAAAGGCTTTGGCAAGCCGATATCCAGGGTTCTCTGGCGCACGCTGAAATGCTGGCCGCACAAGGCATCATCTCGGCGGACGATGGGCGGGCCATCGCACGCGGCATGGAACAGGTTCGGCAAGAAATTGAAAGTGGCCAATTTCAGTGGCAGCTCGATCTGGAAGACGTGCATCTGAACATTGAGGCCAGGCTGACCCAGCTGATCGGCGACGCCGGCAAAAGACTGCACACCGGTCGCAGCCGCAATGACCAGGTGGCCACCGATGTGCGGCTTTGGCTGCGCACTGAAATCGACGGCCTGATTGCCTTGCTGCGTGAATTACAAAGCGCCTTGGTCAGTGTGGCGCGCGACCATGTGGATGTGATCATGCCCGGCTTCACACACCTTCAAGTGGCGCAACCAGTCAGCTTTGCACACCACCTGCTGGCCTATGTCGAAATGTTTGCCCGTGACGAAGAACGCATGCACGATGTCCGCCGCCGCACCAACCGGCTGCCATTGGGCAGCGCCGCACTGGCCGGCACCACTTACCCGCTGGACCGCGAACGTGTGGCCCGTACCTTGGGCATGGTGGACGCAGCGGGCCAGCCGCAGTTATGCCAGAACAGTCTGGATGGTGTGAGTGACCGGGATTTCGCCATAGAGTTCACCGCCGCCGCCAGCCTGTGCATGGTTCACATCAGCCGTCTGAGCGAAGAGCTGATTTTATGGATGAGCCAGAACTTTGGCTTCGTACGCATTGCCGATCGCTTCACCACCGGCAGCTCTATCATGCCGCAGAAGAAAAACCCTGATGTGCCAGAACTGGCCCGCGGCAAAACCGGTCGTGTGGTTGGTCACCTGATGGGTTTGATCACGCTGATGAAAGGCCAGCCACTGGCCTATAACAAAGACAACCAGGAAGACAAAGAGCCGCTTTTTGACACGGTCGACACCCTGCGCGATACATTGCGCATCTTTGCCGAAATGATCGGCGGCCAACTCAACCCGTCCAGCGGGAAGAAAGAGGGCGGTATCACGGTCAACGCCTCGGGCATGCAGGCTGCGGCACAAAAAGGGTATGCCACTGCGACCGACCTGGCCGACTACTTGGTCAAAAAAGGCCTTCCCTTTCGGGATGCCCATGAAACTGTGGCTCATGCGGTCAAGGAGGCTGCTTCGCACCAGTGCGACCTGTCGGAATTACCCCTGGCGGTATTGCAGGGTTTTCACCCAAGCATTGACCAAGACGTCTATGAGTGCCTGAGTCTGCGTGGCTCACTGCAAGCCCGCCGCACGGCGGGCGGCACGGCCCCGTCACAGGTGCAGGCTCAGATCGAGCGTCACCTCAAGCGCCTGGCCTGAACGCGGGCGCTTATTCCAGTCGGATACCCGCCGCCTTGACCACGCCTTCATAGCGCTGCAAGTCGTTGCGAATCTGTTCGGCAAACTGTTGAGGCGTACCGGGCGCGGCGGCAATGCCCATCACGGCCAGCTTTTCGCGCACCACTGGATCATTGAGCACGGCTTGCAATTCGGTATTGAGCTTTTGAATGATGGCCTGCGGCAATCGCGCCGGCCCCAACACGCCCACCCACGAACTGATGTCAAAGTCCGGCACGCCGCTCTCGATGAATGTGGGGACATCGGGCAAAGAGGCCGAGCGACGCGCACTGCTCACTGCGACCGGGTGCAACTGACCGGTCTTGATGTGCCCAATGGCCCCGGCGACGGCTGTATAGACCAAGGGGATGTTGCCACCCAGCACATCGGTCATGGCTTGCCCGCCACCCTTGTAAGGAATGTGTGTGAATTTGGCACCAGTGCGCTGGCGCAACAATTCGCCTGCAATATGGGGGGTGCCGCCGGTGCCCGATGTCCCGTAAGACAAGCCGTTGGGGTCGGCCTTGGAGGCGTCGATCACTTCGCGCAAAGTTTTCGGCTTGAATTGCGGATTAGAGACCAAGATCAGCGTGGCATCACCAATTTTGCCGATGGCCGCCAAATCTCTGACCGTGTCAAACCCGACCTTGGGGAACACGTGCGGGTTGATCACCAGAGTGCCATCAAAGCCCAACAACAGGGTATAGCCATCAGGCTCGGCATTGGCCACTTGCTGGGTACCGATGTTGCCCGAGGCCCCCGGCTTGTTATCGACCACCACCTGCTGACCCAGCCGCTTGCCCAGTTGCTCAGCGATCAGTCGCCCGCTGGTGTCGGTGACGCCACCCGGCGTGAAGGGGACCACCAGACGTATGGGCTTGGCAGGCCAACCTTGAGCCGCCGCCGGACCGAACCAGGCCATAACGACCACCAGCAACGCCATTGCCCTGGGGCGCAAGCCCCGGGCCAGATCAAAAGAACGAGACATCACACCTCCGGATGAATTCTTGCAGGTGCCACACCACACACAGGCACCTGGTTGATAATCATCGCATGGACCATGCAAATTTGAAACAAGGGTTATCCGTGAAAACTCACGCCCAGCGCCGGGCTGATTTGGCTCAAAAGGTGCGCTCGGGCCAGTGGGTGCTGGCGCCAGGAGTCTTTGAGATGATCTCGGCCAAAATGGCCGATGTCATGGGCTTTGATGCGTTGTACATGACGGGCTATGGCACTGTGGCGTCGTATTTGGGCCTGCCTGACGCCGGGTTAGCCAGTTTCACCGACATGGCCAATCGAGTCGCGCAATTGGCCAGCATCACCTCCACTCCTCTGATCTGTGACGGCGACACGGGCTATGGCGGCTTGCTCAACGTGATGCACACTGTGCGCGGCTACGAGCGCGCCGGGGCATGTGCCATCCAGCTTGAAGATCAGGAATTCCCGAAAAAATGCGGTCATATGCTGGGACGACGGGTCATTGCGGCCGAGGACATGGTGGCGAAAATCAAGGTCGCGACTGAGACCCGGGAAGACGCCAACTTTCTCATCATCGCCCGCACCGATGCGCGTACCACGCTGGGCCTGGACGAAGCCCTGCGACGCGCCGATTTGTATGCCCGTGCCGGTGCCGATGTATTGTTCGTTGAGAGCCCGGAATCAGAAGAAGAAATGCGCAAAATCTGTGCGACCATCGACTTGCCCTGTTTGGCCAATATGGTCGAAGGGGGGCGCACCCCGGTGCTATCGCGCCAGCAATTACAAGAAATCGGCTATCGGGTGGCCATCTTTCCGGTCACTTCGATGCTCGCGGCCGCGCAGTCCTTTGCCGAGGTCTATCGACAATTCAGCCAAAACGGCTCATCTCAAGGCTTGAATCTGCCTTTGCATGACTTTCAGGCTTTTTCTAAGCTGATGGGCTTTGATTGGGTCGCCCAATTTGATCGCGACCACTCGGGTGCTTAGGGA
>JBEBAJ010000064.1:0-10430 GCA_041158965.1 Pseudomonadota bacterium
GCCCAGCGCTGGTGGGATGCCATGGCCACCCAAGACCCCGAATACACGGCAGAAATGCAGGGCTTGGCCCAGGGCAGTGGCCGCAGCCCGCAGGAAATCGCCTTGCTCAATGCCCGTTACGAAATCGCCTTTCAGTTGTTTGGCAAAGATGCCACGCAATCCTCAAGGGCGGCGGTCGAAGAAGCCGACGGCTGTACCACCTTCGGGCTCTTGCCCGAGATGAGCGCCAATGGCCATGTCTGGCTAGGCCAAAACTGGGATTGGCTCGCTGGCGTGCATGGGCAAAACCTGGTGCTGCGCATCATCCGACGCCAAAAACCCAGCCTGATTTGTCTGACCGAAGCCGGCATCGTGGGCGGCAAAATGGGCCTCAATGAACACGGGCTGGGCCTGGTCGAAAACGGCCTGGCTTCTTCGCACGATGGCCGCAACCCGTATTCGGCACCATTTCACATGCGCTGTCGCCAGGTGCTTGACGCCACGCGCTTCGATCAGGCCATCTCACCCATCGTCTCCACCCGCCGTACCTGCTCGGCCAACTTCGTGGTCGGCAGCCACGAGGGCGAGATCATCGACTTCGAAACCAGCCCCGATCATCATCAGATGATTTTTCCGCAAGACGGTGTGGTGACCCACTCCAACCACTTTCTCACCCCGGGCCACGGCGAGTCGCAGATGGAAAAAATCAGCCCCAGCACCCTGTTTCGGGCCCATCGCATGCGCCAACTCTTGCAGCGCAAGCGCCAGCCCCTGACCCAGGCCGACATGCAAGCCGCCATGGCCGATCACTTCAGCCACCCGCATGCCCTGTGCCGCCACCCCGACCCGACCCAGCCCGCCCCCAAGCAGACCATGACCACCGCCGCCGTGCTCATGGATCTCACCGATCGCGTCATGTGGGTGGCCAACGGCCCGCCATGCAGCTATGCCTTCCACGCCTTCAAGCTCTGACATGACGGTACATCGACTGAAAATCCTGATGGAGGGGGCCAGTGGCCGATTGGCCCGCACCCAACACCTCCCGGCCCTGATGCAAATGCGCCAAGAAGGCGGGCTGATCTTGCCTGATGGCAGCGCCTGCCTGCCCGAACCGGTGCTGTTGGGGCGCAACCCCGACAAAATGCGGGCCCAGGCCGACGCACTGGGGCTGGCCTGGTCGGTGGATCGCGAGGCCGCCCTGGCCGACCCGCAGGCCTCCATCTACTTTGATGCCTCAGCCACTGCGGGGCGTTTTGAGCGGGCCACACAGGCTTTGCAGGCGGGCAAACACGTCTACCTCGAAAAACCGCTCACCGACACCCTCGATCAAGCCCTCTCATTGCATCGCCTGGCCACCCGTCTGGGTTTGCGCAACGGCGTCGTACAAGACAAGCTTTACCTGCCAGGCCTGCACAAAATGAAGAAGCTGCTCGACAGCGGCTCGCTCGGGCAAGTGCTGTCGGTCAAACTCGAATTCGGCTGGTGGATCTTTGACGGCATATACAGCGCCGCACAAAGATCCAGCTGGAATTACCAACGCGCCGGGGGTGGTGGATTGATCCTCGACATGTACCCGCACTGGTGCTACATGATCGAGCGCCTCATCGCCCCCATCGAATCGGTGACTTGCCTGCCACGCACCCTGGTGCCCCGGCGGGTCGACGAAGCAGGGCGTCCCTATGCCGTCGATGTCGAAGACTACGCCATGGCCATGCTGCAGCTGCAAGGCGGGATCCCGGTGCAGATCTTCTCCTCGTGGGCGACCCGTTTGCGGCGTGACGACATGCTGACCCTGCACATCGACGGCACCCTGGGCTCTGCCGTCTGTGGCCTGCACACCTGTCGCTACCAAAGCCTGGCCGCCACCCCCAAGCCCGGCTGGAACATCGCACAAGAGCGCACCGAAAGCCTGTACGACCAGTGGCAGACCATCCCCGATGTCGACCCCTATGCCAACGCCTACCGACGGGGCTGGGAGCAATTCCTGGCTCACGTGGTCTTGGGCACCGAATTCCCCGCTCCATTCCTGGCGGGTGCGCGCGGCTTGCAGCTCATCGACGCCTGTCACCGCAGCCACCACACCCGAGCCTGGGTCGATATGCCGCCGCTGGGCGACTGAATTTTTTTGCTTTATCCACTCCAACTTCATCATCATCATGGAAAAACTCATTGAAGAAAAAGACGGCATGATCATCGAATGGGATGTGCCCATCGTCATGAGCGACGGCACCACCATGCGTGCCGACATCTTCCGCCCCCCCACGCCCGGTAAATACCCCGCCATCCTCACCTACGGCCCTTATGCCAAGGGCTTGCCATTTCAAGTGGGCTACAAAACCGCCTGGCACCGCATGGTCACCGCCTACCCCGAGGTGGCCCAAGGCACTAGTAACAAGTACCAAAGCTGGGAGTTGGTTGACCCCGAAAAATGGGTGCCCGATGGCTATGTGTGCGTCCGGGTGGACTCGCGCGGCGCGGGCAACTCCGAAGGCTTCCTCGATGTCTGGTGCGCCCTTGAGGCGCAAGACCAGGCCGAGTGCATCGAGTGGGCCGCCGTGCAAGAGTGGTGCAACGGCAAGGTGGGCCTCAACGGCATTTCTTATTACGCCATGAACCAATGGCAGACAGCGGCCTTGCAGCCCCCGCACCTGGCCGCCATGTGCGCCTGGGAAGGTTCATCCGATTACTACCGTGAGCTTTGCCGCCACGGCGGCATACTCAGCGATTTCTTTGGCGGCTGGTATTTGCGCCAAGTCAAGTCGGTGCAGTACGGCGTGGGCGAAAAGGCCGAGAAAAACCCCAACAATGGCCGCTCTGTTGCGGGCGACATCACCCTCAGCGACGAAGAGCTGGAAAAACGACGCGCCGCCAGCGACATCAGCATCCAGAACCGCGAGATGATCGACGAAGATTACCTCTCGCGCATGCCCGATCTGTCCAAGATCAAGGCCCCCGTGCTGTCGGCGGGCAACTGGGGTGGGGTGGGCTTGCACCCCAGGGGCAATTTCGAGGGCTATCTGCGTGCCGGTTCGGCGCAAAAGTGGCTGGAAGTGCACGGCGACACCCACTTCTCGCACTTCTACTCCAATTACGGCCTGGCACTGCAAAAGAAGTTTTTCGGGCACTTTCTGAAGGGCGAAAACAACGGCTGGGATCAGATGCCCAAGGTCCAACTCAACATCCGCCACCCAGGCGAAAAGTTCGTCTGGCGCGCAGAAAACGAGTGGCCGCTGGCGCGCACCCAATGGACCAAGTTCTACCTGCACCCCAAAGACATGCGCCTGAGCCCCGAGCCGGTGAGCGATCGCACCGTCATGACCTACCACACCCGCTCCGAAGGCCTCAGCTTCAGCACCGGCCCCTTGGCGCAAGAGATGGAGATCACCGGCCCCATCGCCGCCCGATTGCGACTCTCCAGCGACACCCGCGACGCCGATGTGTTCCTGGCCGTGCGTGTGTTTGACCCGCAAGGGGTCGAGGTCTCCTTCATCGGCTCCAACGACCCGCGCACCCCGGTGGGCCTGGGCTGGTTGCGCGCCTCGCACCGCAAAACCGACCCGGCCCGCTCTTTGCCCTATCGCCCCTGGCACACCCATGACGAAAAACAGTGGCTGACACCGGGCCAAGCGGTGGACCTCGATGTCGAAGTCTGGCCGACATGCATCGTCATCCCCAAAGGCTATACCCTGGTCTTCAATGTGCGCGGCAAAGACTATCGTTACGACGATGTCGGCGTGGTCCTGCCCTTTGACACCCGGCCCATGTACGGGGTAGGGCCGTTCTCGCACGAAAACCCGGTAGACCGCCCGCCCGAAATCTTCCATACTCAGAACCATCTGCATTTCGGCCCCGATCACCAGCCCTATGTCTTGCTGCCTGTGATTCCCCAGGCTTGAATGCGCGCCAGCACCGCCCACACATCAGGAGCACACCGATGACCGAACCGATTTCTTCCTCACGCCGTCGGATCGGCCTGGCGGCGCTGGCCACCTTGAGTGGCGTGCCCGGATGGGCTTGGGCCCAAGGGGCCTACCCGCAGCGGCCCATCAAGCTCATCGCCCCGTTTCCACCGGCTGGCACCAGCGATGTGCTCTCCCGCATCATCGCCCGCAAGCTCGGCGAGGCTCTGGGTCAGATCATCACCGTCGAGAACAAGCCCGGGGCCAGTGCCAACATCGGGCACGATTTCGTGGCCAAGTCCAACCCCGACGGTTACACCTTGGTCATCACCAACAGCAGCGTGTTTGTCAGCAACCCCTATCTGTTCAAACGCATGCCCTTTGACCCCTTCACCGATTTTGAGTCCATGGGCCTGGTCGCCTCGGCGGGGCAGGTCCTCATCGTGCACCCCTCCGTGCCCGCGCGCACGGTGGCTGAACTCACGGCCTTGGCCAAGTCGCGCCCTGGCAAGCTCAACTTCGGGTCCGGCGGCAAGGGCATCCAGTCGCACGTCAGTGGCGAGATGTACAAAGCGGCCGTGGGGGTGGACATCGTGCACGTGCCCTACAAGGGCACCATCCAGGCTGTTACCGATCTGGTCGCCGGACAGGTTGAAATGGTGTTCTCCGACATGGTACCGGCCATGCCCCAGATCAAAGCCGGCACGGTGCGCGCCCTGGCCGTGACCTCGGCCACCCGCTCCAGCGCCTTGCCCGATGTCCCCACCATGATCGAGGCCGGCGTGCCAGGCTTCAATGCCGGGGTCTGGTGGGCCTTGCTCGGCCCCAAAGGCACCCCGCCTGCGGTGATACAGCGCATCAACACCGAATGGGGCAAGATCAGCAAAGACCCCGAAGTGGTCGAAGCCTACGCCAGACTGGGCGTCAACACCGAACACAGCACACCGGCCCGGGTGCTCGAGATGGCGCGTGCCGAGTACCCGGTCATGGGCAAGCTCTTGCGCGACGCGGGTGTGCAGGCGGAATAAGCCCATGCAAAGACGTCTTTGGCTGCAAACCGCCCTGATCGGGGCTTGGGGGTCGTCTGCACTGGCCCAAAAGCCCAACCTGGGCCCCTCGACCATCGTCTTGCCGTTGCAAGCAGGCAGCGCATCAGATGTGGCGGTGCGATACATGGCCGAGCGACTCACGCAGCGGCTGGGACGTGGCTTTGCGGTCGAGAACATCGCCGCCGCCGCCGGTTTGGTCGGGCTGGATCGACTCTCCAAAGCCCGCACCGACGGCACGGTGGTCGCTGCGCTCAACAACAGCATCATGACCATCCTGCCGCACTTGCAGGCGCGCCAGATCAAGGTCGATACCCAGTCCGACTTTGTCCCGCTGACAGGCATCGCCAACATCCCCACATTTTTTGCCGTGCCGGGCGCTTCAACGATCCACCACATTTCTGATTTGGTGCGCCGCGCCCGCGAGCCGGGCAGCCGCATCACCTATGCATCCGGCGGCGTGGGCAGCCCGCAGCACCTGGCCACCGAAATGTTCAAGTCTTTTGCCGGGGTCGATCTGACCCATGTGCCTTATCGAGGGGCCAGTCAGGCCACCCTGGCCGTGGCCAGCGGTGAGGTCGATGTCATGTCCATGGCGCTCTCGCTGGCGCAGCCTTTTTTGGCCGATGGTCGGGTGCGCCTGATCGGCTATTGCGGCCCTGAACGCCATGCCCAGTTTCGCGACATCGCGACTCTGCGTGAGCAAGGCGTCAAAAATTACGATTACTCGTCCTGGATCGCATTGTTCTACCACCGCGATGTACCGGCCGATGTGGCCCAGGCCTTGGCCGCCGAGGCGCAGGCCATCGCCCACGACCGTGAATTCCAGGTGCAACTCATACGCGCCGGCTTGGAGCCATGGCCCAGAACCGCCCAGGAGTTGCGTGCCATTGTTCAGGCCGACCACCGCCGCTGGAAAGGCATCATTGAGCAGGCCAAAATTCAGGGCTGACTCGCCATGACCGTTTTGGCCGCTGGCTATCAGGGGGATGCCTCCATACTGACCCAAGCCATGCATGAAATGGCCCAGGGCTTGCGCCGATGTGGCGGGCGCTGGCATGACCTGTCCTGGCAAGCCAACGTCACCGCCCAAGGCGAAACAGCCGCCAGCCTCTTTGAATCTGTCGAAAACAATCAGCGGCAACTGTGCTACATGGCCTCGGGCTATCTCAGCCACCGGGTGCCCGAGTTGCAGGTGCTGGACCTGCCCTTTGCCCATCCCGATCGTCAGGCCCTCTTTGACACGCTCGACGCACAGGGCGGCGCTTTGCTGTCAGCGTCTATCGCGCAGCGCAGCGGCTATGTATGTCTGGGCTTCTGGGACAACGGCCAGCGTCACATCTCCAACGCGGTGCGCCCCATCCTCCACCGCGACGACGCACACGGCATGGCCATCCGCACGCTCGACAGTGCCTTGTATCGCGCCAGCCTGGATGCCATGGGTTTCACAGCCCGCACCTGCGATGTCAAAGACCTGGTGCCCTGGGTGCGCCAAGGCGTGGTGCAGGCCCAGGAAAACCCCCTCACCAACTACCTCGGCTTTGAGCTCTGGCGCGACCACCCCCATGTCAGCTTGACCGGGCATTTTTGGGGGGCTTTGCTGCTCTTGTGTCCGGCCCGGTGGTACAGCTCGCTTCTTCCGTTTGAGCGTGAGCAACTGCACGAAGCGGCAGACCACGCCACGGGTTTACAACGCCGCTTGGCGGCCAGCGAAGACGCCCGCGCCCTGGCCCGGCTTTCCGAATTGGGCGTGCAGGTCGTGCCTGCCCATCAGATCGACCTGGCGGGGTTTCGGGCGTCGGTGCATGAGGTATGTGCGTCCGTGCGGCGTGAACTCCCTGGCCGCCTGGTGCAGGCTTTTGGGTTAAGCTAGAGTGCCCGGGCCTGCAGTGCCTGGGGCCGAGGCTGCCATGACCCATCTTTCACATGACCAGATCTTGATGACCGGCGCGGCCGGTGGCCTGGGCCAGGCCATGCGCGCACGCCTCAAGGCCAACTGCCGCCGCTTGCGCCTCAGCGACATCGCACCCATGGCCCCGGCCCAAGACCACGAAGAAGTGGTGCAAGCCGATTTGGCCGACGCGCAAGCCGTGCACCAAATGGTGGCGGGTTGCCAGGCCATCGTCCATTTTGGCGGGGTCTCCACCGAGCAGCCTTGGCAGCCCATCTTGCAAGCCAACATCATCGGTGCCTATCACCTCTACGAGGCGGCGCGCGTGCACGGTGTGCGCCGCATCTTCTTTGCCAGCTCCAACCATGTCATGGGCTTTTACCGCCAAAACGAAGTGGTCGATACCCTAAGCCCCCCCCGGCCCGATGGCTTGTATGGTTTGTCCAAAGCCTTTGGCGAAGACCTCTCGCGGCTTTACTTCGACCGTTATGGCATCGAAACCGCCTGTGTCCGCATCGGCTCCTCTTTCCCCGAGCCGAAAGACCGCCGCATGCTGGCCACCTGGCTGAGCTACGACGACCTGCACCGGCTGATCACCGCTTGCCTGACCACGCCCGTGCTGGGGCACAGCATCATTTATGGCACCTCGAACAACAGCGTATCCTGGTACGACAACCGCTTGGCACGCCACATCGGCTTCCAGCCCCAAGACAGTTCAGATGTGTTCCGGCCTGCCGTCTTTGAGCGCACGCCCGAGCCTGACCCGAGCGACCCGACGGTACAGTATCAGGGCGGCGCATTTGTGCGCATCGGCCCTTTCTCATGAATTTGACCGCCAGGTGTGAGCCTTGAACCCACTCAGCGACCCTGAATCTTTGGCCGCCATCGGCCTGACTTTGCAACTGGCCAGCGTCACCACGCTGGTCTTGCTCTTGTTGGCCACCCCCTTGGCCTGGTGGCTGTCGCAAACCCGTTCACGTTGGCGCAGCGGCGTATCTGCCCTGGTCAATCTGCCCCTGGTGCTGCCCCCCACCGTGTTGGGCTTTTATTTGCTGATCCTGATGGGGCCGCAGGGCGCACTGGGGCAACTCACACAGGCCTTGGGTTGGGGCCTCATGTCATTCAGCTTCAGCGGCCTGGTGCTGGGCTCGGTCTTGTTTTCCTTGCCTTTTGCGGTGCAACCCATGGTGCATGCTTTTATGGCCATAGGTCGCCGCCCCCTCGAAGTGGCGGCCACGCTGCGGGCCTCACCGCTGGACGCTTTTTTTTATGTCGCCTTGCCGCTGGCGCGCGGCGGTATCCTCACGGCGGCAGTCCTCAGCTTTGCCCACACGGTGGGCGAGTTCGGCGTGGTGCTGATGATCGGCGGCAACGTGCCCGGGCAAACGCGCGTGGTCTCCACCCAGATTTACGGCCACGTCGAGGCCATGGAGTACCCGCAGGCCCATGTCCTGTCGGCGCTGATGGTTGTTTTTTCCCTCATCGTGTTGTGGTGGCTCACCCGCATGGGTGAACGTCGTTCTCAGGATCGCCCATGAGCGCCACAGGGGCTGACCACGATCTTTTCGTGCGCCTGCGTTTGCAAAGGGCCAAATTTGAGTTGTCGGTGGACCTGGCCTTGCCGGGCAGCGGGGTCACTGTGCTCTTTGGCCCATCGGGTTCGGGCAAAACCTCCATCTTGCGGTGCATGGCGGGTCTTGAACCCCAAGCCAGAGGCAGCGTGCGGGTGGGCGATCAAGTGTGGTTGGACACACAGCACGGCGTGCGCGTGCCCACGCACCGCCGTGCGCTGGGCTATGTGTTTCAGGAAGCCAGTCTGTTTGACCACTTGAGCGTGGGCCAAAACCTCGAATTTGGTCTGCGACGCCATGCCAGTCCCGAAGGCCGCGAACGGCTCGACCAGGCCATTGAGTGGCTGGGTCTGGCCCCCTTGTTGTCGCGCGATCCCGCGCAACTCTCGGGTGGCGAGCGCCAACGCGTCGCCATTGCCCGGGCCCTGGCCACGCAACCCCGGGTATTGCTGCTGGACGAACCTTTAACGGCACTCGATCCAACGCGCCGCGCCGAGGTCATGCCCTGGCTCTTGCGTTTGCGCACTGCCCTCAGCATTCCGATGGTGTACGTCACGCATTCGGTCGATGAGCTCACCCGCCTGGGCGACCACCTGGTGGTGCTGGACGGGGGGCGGGTGCAGGCGCAGGGGGCCCTGGCGCCTACCTTTGTGCGCTTGGGGGCACCCTGGTTGCCTGACCACGAACAGGGCGCAGTGCTCAGCGGGCAGGTGGCCCAGATCGACCCGCACTGGCATTTGGCGCGCATAGACCTGACCGGTACCCCCATGTGGGTCAGCGACAGCGGCCTCACTCTGGGCCAGCAGGTGCGCTTGAGACTGCTGGCGCGCGACATCAGCATCGTCACCTCAGAGCCGACCCAAACCAGCATCCAAAATCACTGGCCGGTACAAATCAGCCAGGTGAGCGATCTGGCGCACCCGTCTCAGCGACTGGTGCATCTGACGCACCCGGCGGGTCTATTGCTGGCCCGCATCACCCACCGCGCCTGGGAACAGCTGCAATTGCAAGTGGGGCGACAGGTCTGGGCCCAGGTCAAATCAGTGGCCTTGCTGCGATAGCTGGCGGGTGCAGGGCACGCCTCATCGTTTGCCCTAGATGACAGCGTCCGGTGATCCTCTGATCATCCCAATCATGAACATCACCTTCCGACTCAATGGGCGCTCGGTTCAGAGCCAGGCCGACCCCCAAACCCATTTGCTGTCCGTCCTGATTCAAGACGGCGGCGTCAACGGCGCCAAATACGGCTGCGGTCGCGCTCAATGTGGAAGTTGCACTGTGATCATCGATGGCGAGCCCGTCCGTTCGTGCGTCACACCCGTGGCCAGTGCAGCGGGGCGTTCGGTCACCACCCTCGAAGGTTTGGCACAAAACGGCCAACCCAACCGACTGCAGCAGGCCTTTATAGATGAGCAAGCAGCGCAGTGCGGCTACTGCACCTCCGGCATGATCATGCAAGCGCAGTCGCTGCTTGATCGCAACCCGAACCCGACCGAAGCCCAGGTGAGGGCTGTTCTGGAAGGCAATCTGTGCCGCTGTGGTGTACACAATCGCATCGTCAAAGCGGTCATGCGTGCCGCCAAAGGGGCTTGACCATGAAGTCCCCAACCACCCGACGTCAATTTCTGCGCCACACCGGCTTCATCGGCCTGTCGTTTGGCATCCCACTAGACCTGGCACTCAGCCAACAACCCACGCGCTTGCCCGGTGACCTCAACAGCACACGGCAGTTGAGCGCTTGGCTGCGCATCGAGGCCGATCACACCGTGACCTTGCTCATCGGCAAGGTCGAGTTGGGGCAGGGCATCCTGACTGCTGTGACCCAGGTCTGTGCCGACGAACTCGATGTCGACATGGCTCAAATTCGCGTCATCTCTGGAGACACCCAGCGCGTGCCCGATGAGGGCGTGACTGCCGGCTCGCTCTCCATGCCCAATTGCGCCACCGCCGTGCGACATGCCGGCGCCGAAGTGCGTGCCTTGTTGCTGGGCTTGGCCGCCCAAAAATGGGGCATCCCCGAGGCCCAGCTCAAAACCGAAGCAGG